>CAYYOI010000001.1:0-77232 GCA_964473285.1 uncultured Methanosarcinales archaeon
TAGAAGTACTTACTTCTATTTATTACTGTGCCCTAATTACGATTTAGAACATCTTCTTTTCTGTTCCGATATGTTTAAATATTCTGATAATCGCAATATTTGTATGTTCAATTGGTTTTTTCCTGAAAAAAATGTTCTTGGTATCAAGATCAGGTCAGAATATCAAAAAGTCATCTCAAAGATAGAAGAGGTTATGGATGATCTTGAAAACCTGAGGGTAAAGCAGGAGAATTACATCAAACCATCAAGCATAGAAGTGAGCTGCCACCATATAGCGCTTACGCTGGAAGAGATTTCCCGTCTTTTACACAGCCAGGAAAAACACCTCAAGCAGTTCAAGAAAGAGCTTCAGGAAGTGAGAAGACATCTAAAAAAGGATAAACTGGAATTTGACTCTGGTAAGATCGATGCAGATACTTTGCTCAAAAAAAAGTTTGGCAGGATACTGCACCTGAGTGATGCGACCACTGAAACTGAATTCTTCTCCAGGCTCTTAGCTTATGATGAAGAGATAGACCATACTATCTTTGATAAGTTATATTATGATGTGGTTGAATTGCCTAAGCATAATTATAAACATGATAAGATCAGTGAATATACCAAAATCCTTTCAGGGTATATTGCAAAACTGAAAAGGACGGAAGGGGAGCTTGAAGAACATTTGGAAGAATATAGGTTGCTGAAAAAGATGAACACTCTTTATAATAAGGGATGGAGAGGAAAAGCCTTGCTTACAGAGGTTTTTGGAATTCAAGGCAAAAAAGATAATCAAAAATGCAAAGCGACTGGATTAAGGCAGGAGATATAGCAGCAAGGGCACTATGCCATGGAAGGGAACTCATAAAGCCAGGGAAAAGGGCAGAAGAGGTGCTGGATTCAGTTGAGGAATTTATCATCAAGGCGGGGGGAAAGATCGCTTTTCCTGCTCAATTATCATGTGACCATATAGCTGCGCACTGGTGCGCTGATAAGGATGATCCTTTGGTATTCAAAAACCAGGTTGTATGTCTTGATGTAGGGGTTGAAGTTAACGGATGCATAGGAGATAATGCTTTGACTGTTGACTTATCCGGGAGATATGAAAAGCTTGTAGAAGCATCAAGAAAAGCACTTGAAAATGCGGTTTCAGTTGTCAAACCAGGAGTTAAACTGGGAGAGATTGGTAAAACTATAAAAGATACGATCACATCGTATGGATATCTTCCTATACATAATCTCTCTGGACATGGGCTTGATCTCTATAAGATTCACACTTATCCTACTATCCCAAATTATGATAATGGAGATGATGCCAGGCTGGAGAAAGGACAGACTATTGCAATCGAGCCATTCGCAACAGATGGTGCAGGGATGATACAGGAATCAAGCCATGCAAACATATTCTCATTCGTACAAAAAAAACCAGTAAGAAGCCCTTTTGCAAGGGAGATACTAAAGGAGATAGAGAGTTACAATGGACTTCCGTTCACCACAAGATGGCTCATGAGAAAATTTCCAAAAGCAAAGGTAATGATTGGACTTAAGGAACTAGTTGCAGTTGGAGTAATAAGGCAATATCCACCTCTTGTGGAAAAAAATAAAGGAATTGTTACACAATCAGAGTTCTCTATTATGGTTGATGATGAGCCTGTTATCCTTACGCCGTGGCACCACATAGAATAAAAAGTGACATAGAAAGATTTATAAACAACCTCCGACAAGGTTCAAGTATGGATTTTTCATTGCTACTGCTCATTGGCCGATATGCCCTTTTCATATTAATCATTCTTGGAGTTGTATTCTATAAGTACAGATGGTCACTCATAAGCAAGATCTCTTGTGTGATAGGATATGCGACTTTCCTTGGCATGATAATGACAATTATCAGTTTTAAGCTAGAAACATCAGTAGTTGTTCGTATTATAATATTAGTACTTACTGGAATATTCGTCCTTCTTATGCCAATGATATTCCTTATAAAGCACATGATAATCAAGCCATTCTATGACATGAAAAAGGAGATTGAAGTGCTTGCAAAAAAGGACCTTACCAAAAGCAAGGCAATATCACATACAGAAGATGAGTTCGGATCTATCGGAGCAAGCCTGGAAGAACTAAAGAAAAATCTACGGGAAGTAATAAACAGCATAAAAAAGAATTCATCATCAAATGCAAATATCGCTGAAAACCTTTCATCCTCAAGCCAGGAAGTGACAGCATCAACAGAAGAGGTCTCATCCACCCTCCATAATGTATCTGAGGAAACAAATAAACTTAAAGAGATAACTGAAAAGGATACAGAAGCACTTTCTAAACTAACAAAAAAGGTGGAAGACAGCACAAACCAGCTTAATGAATCACGTGCCCGTCTTAATGACACCAAGGCAAAGACAGAAGAAGGTGCAAATTATGCAAACGAAGCAATCAAGAAGATTGGTGCAATAACAGATTCCTCCAATAAGACTGTTGATGTAATAAAAACACTGGAGGGAAAGTCAAGCACAATACCAAAGATTGTTGATTCAATAAATGAAATATCCGAACAGACAAATCTTTTAGCACTTAATGCTGCAATCGAGGCTGCAAGAGCAGGAGAGGCAGGAAAGGGCTTTGCAGTTGTTTCGGAAGAGATAAGAAAACTTGCTGAAGAAACCCAAAAATCCACAAAGCAGATATCTTCACTTATCGAAGAGATAGTTTCAAGCACTAAAGATGCAGTTCAGTCTGTCCAGAATACCAGTGAAGAAGTTGAATCAGGTTCAACTGTAATCAAAGGGGCTTTGCATTCGCTTGAAGAGATAAAAAACCTTGTGGATGAGGTCATGGGAACATTCAATAATCTTGAGGAAGAGATCCAGGAACAAGGACAACAGCAGAAGGAAGTCTTTGATAACCAAAAAAAGGTACAGGAATTTGTTACTTCTATCACACAGGCAATAAATGATATATCAACAGCTTCAGCTGAGACATCAACAGCAATGACTTCTGTTTCAGGTGAGGCACAAAAACTTGCAGGGACAGCTGAGAACCTTTACGAATCAGTCACTCAATTCAAGACAAGCGTTGAAAAAAGGGATTAAATGTTTGACCTTTCCAAGCAACAGGCATTATCAAAACTTGACAAGAGCAAGAAAGGCTATATAGACGAGGAGATTCTTCCCCTGATAACTGCCTTGAACAAGAAAAAAAATTTCTATACCACTAGCAGTTGTGCAGGAAGGATAGTTCTTCTTGAGCTTCGTGGCAAAAAAAAGCATGATGCACACTGGATTTTCTGTTCCCATAAAAAGGCAGAGGGAATTGAATCTGAGATATCAGAATATCCTGTATGGTTCCGATACGATCCTCCAATAATACACCTGTCATGCAGGACACTCGAAGACGCGAAAATTTTCCTTGAAATAGCAAAAAATGCAGGTTTCAAGCACACAGGAATAATCTCCCTGGGAAGGATAATGGTTGAGCTTATAGGGTATGACAAGATTGCAACACTAGTCTCAAGGGATGGAAAGCCTCTTGTGGATAAGGAATATCTCAATATACTCACAGAGCTTGCAAACGAATGCATGGAAAGGAACAGGTTAAGGTTACAGGCACTCTACGAGAGTCTTGATAGACTTACCTAAAATCTTATAAATAGATACAGGTTGTATTTCTTCCAATGATTCTAGGAAAGATAACCGGAAGAGTGACAACTTCTGAATTCAATTTCCTTGTAGCGGAAAATCCTCAGAAATTTGATTATGTCCAGGTATATCATCGCGAATACGGGTATGTGCTATGCCAGATAATCGAGATTGAAAGGAAAGAGGGAGAGACTAAAGCAAAATGCACCATTCTTGGATATCTTGACCAGGGAAGGGTAAAGCCAATCAGGACCCCTTTTGAACCAGGATGCGAGGTACTTCCTGCGGAAGATAGCTTCATACAGGATGTTGTCAAGCTGGATAATGAGACAGGGGCATATCTTGGTTTTCTAGAAGGGAAAAAGATACCTATCCATATGGACCTTAACAAACTGCTGACAAAACATGTAGCGATCCTTGCAAAGAGCGGTGCAGGAAAGTCTTACACTGTAGGCGTGTTATTGGAGGAGATTATGGAAAAGAATGTCCCACTGCTCCTTATTGATCCCCATGGTGAGCATTCTGCAATGAAATACCCAAATGAAAAGGATGACCTGGAATCATTCGGGATAGTCAAGAAGGGATTTCTTGACCAGATAGAGGAATATGGTGATACGAGCATAACACCAGACCTGCGACCACTCAAATTACAGGAGAAGATGAGCACACAGGAGTTATTGCACCTGCTTCCGGCAAAACTAAGCGCAAACCAGCAGAATGTTTTGTATGCTGCCCTCAAGAATGTGGAGGAGCCAACTTTTGTCAGCATCCTGCAAGCGCTGGAGATGGAGGAGAATAATGCAAAATACAGTGTCATCAACATAATAGATTACCTTTACAATCTAGGCATCTTCTCACAGAGCAACACACCTTATGAAGAGCTTGTACGATCAGGTAGGTGCTCAATAATCAATCTCAAAGGAATAGAACCACAGATGCAGGAGATAATAGCCTCAAAATTGCTTTCTGATCTTTTTGAGTTGAGAAAAAAAGGGAAGATTCCTCCTTTCTTCACTTTCATTGAAGAGGCACATATATTTGCGCCTGAAAGGTCTTTTGGCGAGACAAAGGCATCCAGGATTCTCAGGACCATTGCTTCAGAAGGAAGGAAGTTCGGACTAGGCCTGGGTGTGGTCTCTCAGAGGCCTGCAAGGGTAGACAAATCCGTACTTTCACAATGCTCCACCCAACTTATCCTCAAAGTAACCAATCCAAACGATCTGCGGGCAATTTCAGCTTCAGTTGAGGGGCTTACCCCTGAAAGTGAAAAGGAGATAATCAATCTTCCAATAGGGACGGCACTGGTCACAGGAGTTGTTGATGTGCCTCTTTTTGTTAGTGTCAGGCCAAGGAAAAGCAGGCATGGTGGAGAGGCTGTTGATATGCTGGGAAATAATTTCCTTGATGAGATGGAAGATTTTGAGAATAAGGAACTGCTTCCTATAATCACTCCAAAGATATCAGGAAAGGAACTGGAGATAATCCACGAGAATCCCATAGAAAAGACAAGACTGATACCTGCAGCCCATATAGTATGTAAGGGAGAGAGTGAATTCAAGCTTTTAGTTGACCTGCATAACGGAGGGATTGTACATGAGGATGCAATCTATTACCTGCCTGATGTTGACTCACTCACAAGGGAAGAACTGGGTTTCCTGAAGAGGGTATTCAGGGAAAAGCGCCTGCAATCAGAACTTGCCCCAAAAAGCCTCCTTGAGAGGGGATATGTAATCAAAGAGAGAGGTGATTACTTACTCAACCCAAGCTATGTATTCTCGAGACTTGAAGGAAAAAGAGATTTTCAGGCAGTCGAGTTCCAGGCAATCAAATATGATGAGATTGCAGAAGAGTCTTTTGATATAGGGGAGATGAAAGAAAAGATAGGCAGGTTCGTGTCAGTTCTAGATGAGCAGAGGTGTTATTATGTTGAATATCATCTTCCAAAATAATTATATAGCATCACTAATTCTGTAAAAATATGAACCTTCTTATTGTTGATGATGATAAGAAAACTCTGAATACTCTGGAGGAGGCATTATCAGATTATCCTCTGAGATTTGCCAGGACTTCAAAACAGGCATCAACAATCCTGCAAAAAGGAATCATAGATGTTGCTCTTCTTAGCGTATCTATGAAGGATTATCTGGACCTTTTCACTAATACTATCATAAATGGATCATATCCTTTCGTAATGGTAAGAGAGACAGACGCAAAGGCAACTGTAGAGGCTTTCAGAAATGGTGCAAGTGATGTCATAACAAAACCAATAGATTTTGATTACCTGAAACAAAGGATTGAAGGTATCGCCTCAAATACAGAGAGCCATGTACTAAGGAATTATGAGAGGATGATGATGTATGAGATGCCTTATGTAATGGGTCATCAGAATGAGGCAAGAAACCATGTGAGATGGCTTTGGCATGATGTGGGAAAAGAGTTGTATGATGAATTTTTCGATTCTTATGATGAGGATTTCGAGCGTCTTAGCCTGCTTGAGGCATGCTCGCTTCATGATATCGGGAAACTATCAATACCTCAGCATATAAGGGACAAAAAAGGCAAACTGACACAAACAGAGAAAGATAAGGTACGGGCGCATCCTGTAATTGGATCAAAGATGCTACAGGGAATAAGAGGTTATGAAAGAGCAGCACAAATAATCAGGGAACATCATGAATATTATGATGGGAGTGGGTATCCTGAAGGAAAGAAAGGAAAAGATATTGACCCTGGAGCAAGAATACTTTGTCCTGTAGAGACTTTGCTCGGATACATGCATTATAAGCCGTATCGTGGCAAAGGAATGCCTTTTGAAGAGGCCTGCAATATGTTCTTTCTAGAGCACAGGAAGTATGATCCAAGGGTTGTGGAGGTTTATCACCACTACATAGAGAATAACTTTTTAAATAGGAGTGTACTTGCAATAGCATAAAATGAAAATTGTTGGTGCAAATGAGAATGCCCGTCAGCCTCTGGATGACGTGATTGCTCTGCAGGATCATCTTCTTTCACTTAATGACCTTCCTATTGAACTTCTTGAAAGATACTGTGAAGAGGGGCAGTTTGTTGTTGGATATAATGCAATCAAGCAATTCAGGAATGAGCTTGAAAAGAAAGTAGGCTCTGAGATAGAAGGGATGCTTGAATCATACCTGAACCATGCTTTTCCAGGAAAAAAGCTTTGCCTTGAGCCACAATATGTAGAAAAGGATAATATAACTTTCATGAGATATGAGTTGGGGGATAAAACACCTATAAAAGAGGTGAATATCCGTATAAAAAAGCGCCTGTTCGAATCACTTCTGAGGAATAATCTGAGGAATGAATCAGTGCTTGACCTGATCGGCATGGAATTCAATATTCATGACCCTTCTTTTGAAGGGAGCCCTTCAAAAAAACAAAGAGATAAGGAAAAAGGCATGACATATGAGATTGCATCTGACTTCCTTAAATCTTTGACAGGCATGGGAGAAATAAGGCCTTTTAGCTATATCCAGCATTACAAGACAACTAGTTTCTTCAATGAGCAGTTCAACACTAACTTGGAAGCTTGTGGGCTACACCAGAAGATTGTACATAAGAACATAAATTACTACCTGAATATCCTGCATTTCCAGGATGAACAGTTCCAGAAAGTGATCAGTGACTTTTTCCAGGAGTTCCCGAAAGAGAAGAGGGATGTTGAGGGATTTGATTGTGCTTGGACACATCTGGACGGCGCTTCAAGAGAATGTTTCATAGGCATGAAAGATAATCTCCTGGTTGATATAGAGACAAAACCAATCTATCAGAGCTGGCCTTACATGGATGCAATTATAGATAATGTTCTTCCTGTAATAGTGGAGAATCATGAAAGAACCTCTGCTGCACTTGATGAGATTATTAATGGAATGTTGCCTAATGGATGGAAGCTGGGAAAGATGATTCCTGTTAGTGGAGAATTCAATGAACACCTTCTTTCAGTCCCAAAAGACAATGAGGTGAATATATATCATTACAGGGAAGAGGGTGAAAAGCACGTCTCATACAGGATAAGACAGGAAAAACCCAGACGTTTCAAGATGAAGCATACTGATCATGCTTACAGGCTTGATGACTTTTATCTTATAAAGAAAGATAATCTTGTCCTGGAGATTCCAGCAGATACAGATAAGGATGCAAGGAGGATTGCAAAGAAACTTGATCAATATTCACCAAATATCAACTCTGTCAGGCAGCTAAGGATAAAGAAAGGAACTATACCTCTTGATTTCAGGATACACAATGTGCGCCAGAACAACCGTTTCCTGAGCAGATATATGATATTTGAGCCTTTTGAAGAACTAAACAACGAGTTCACGATAATAGACAGATATGCAAACCCTAAACAAAAAAAGAATCCAAAGACGAATAAGACAGATACTTACAAGGATTACCAAGCTCTCGTGGTCACTTCAAAGGGAAGGGTGATAGAATGCCAGTTCAAGGACAGGTGGACTCATAAGGATAATGAGAAAGGCTGCCTGAACCATAAGGCATATGTAAAGAAACAGCAGAAGGATCTTGAGAACTATCCTGAGATAATGATGTTTTGCAAGGCACTTCAGACAGGCAAACCTGACCCTGAACTGCTGGGGCTATTCAGAGCATCAAGGTTCAGGAAAAGGTTTGATAACTATATGAACATGATTCAGGCTTGCTCAATCGGCGAGATGGTAAATGAGACAGAGAGAATGATTGCCCTTTACAAAGAGATCAAACCTATGGAGGGGCAAGAGGAATCCATTAAAGAGCTTGAGACAATGCTTATAGAAACACCTCTCAATTTTATCGCCTCACAGATTGAAAGACCAGATTACATCCCAAGAACCCTTGTTCTGAATCAGGTATTAAAGACCCATGGTATAGCTGAATGGGAAGAAGATTTTTTGGTGGATTATGCTTTGAGTGAAGAGATAGAGAGCCTGAAAGGAAGGATCGGGAAGGCATCCTTTACAACTATACATGATGAGATAATAGAAAGGCTTCCTTCTTTTGCAATGAACATGAAAACTTATGTAAAAAATGATTATGATGCACATAGTGAATTATCTTACCTGGCAATCAGCTATACAATGTCATCGGTGATGAGAATAAGAGAGACACCTATAACAAAGGTTTTACCATTGATCCTTGATCCTGATTCTACCATGAAGCAAGCCATGGGTATGATACAGGAAGTAAGCCAAAGTTTCGGAATTGATTATGATATGGAAAATAGCTTACATGAGATAGCTTATGCTGCACAACAACAGATTGCCTCAAGAGCAAAAGAGGCTTTCCAAGCATGCGCTACATGCAGCAGGACTGAAGGCATATACAGGAGCATGGTAGGGTTTACACTTTATTCTGACCTGAAAAAGATTGAGGAAATGCTTCCTTTGAAGTTCTCAGAAGAAATACACAATACAAGTTTCTATTTTGACAGGAACCACCTAGTATATCTTCCAAAAGGGATGCTTTACAATGATATACCAAGAGGCAAGAAAACGAACATGAATCTGCTCAAGAAAGTTTCAAAGGAATTCACAGGCGACCCTGATTATGCAGATCATGTGAAAGAAGTCATGAATAGCCTGAAATACTGATTATTCCCAGTCCTTTCTAAGTTCTCTGTTGTGTTCTTTTATGTTGTCTCCAAGGACTGCATGCCCGCTCATATCAGGGGAATACCTGCTTGCAGGAACAATCCTTCCCAGTCGCTCGGCCATGGTACGGATGAAATGAGGAGATCCACCGCAGCAGAGACCTATATAGTTGATGCCAATATCCTTTGCTTCCTTGGCAAAGTCCGCGCATTCCCTGCGATTGAGGAGAAAGTGTTCAAGGTTAACAGGCCAGTCACTTGTCTCATCTTTTAATTTCTGGAAATTCTTATGCTGTTCATCAGTAGAATATGGGACCGGCAATGCGGCAACATGACCTGATACAGTGTTGCGGATATCTTTTAGCAAGGGCATCATTGTTGCCGGGCCCCTACCACAATTAAGCCCTACCACGTCTGCTCCTTTCTCTTCAAGAATCCTGCAGGCTTCAGCCCAGGTATGATTGTCTGCTGTCTTTTCATGGAAAGGTGCAAGAGTAACAACCGCCAAAAGACCATGGGATCTGATCACTTCAAGGGCGATGAGTGCTTCTCCCAGATAGAAGAAGGTCTCAGCTATCACGAAATCAACACCTTCCTCTTTTGCCCATCTTACCTGTTCATCAAAGATTGCGCGTACGCTCTCATGGGTAGATTGGTCGTTTGGATCATAGACCCAGGTATTGCAGATGTTTCCGGCGCATAGCTTGTCACCTGCAGCAGCCCGTGCAATCCGGAGTGCCTGCCTGTTCAAGCTTTCAAGCTCATCCTCACGACCAATGCCTTTGAGCTTGTCACGATGACCATAATATGTGAATGCGACAGATACATCTGAACCGCATGCCATGAATTCTTCATGGAGTTGTTGAAGCGCTTTTGGATTGTCAAGGACAACTTCTGGGACAAAAGGGCCTGCCTTGAGGTGGCCTCGTCTTTCAAGTTCAAAGAGATATCCTTCAGCACAGATTATCCCTTTTTCTATTTGTTGTTTGAAATCCATCAGAAATCATTCAGATTCTTGTTCTTCTTGCGATGCACGTAAGTTGTGTTGCCGGCGGTTCCTCCACCTGTTTTTGTGGTCTCTATGAATCTTGCTTTCTCCAGTTTCTCGATCTTACGCTGGAAGGTCTTTGAGGTCTTATCACCACCCTGTTCCTTATAGATCCGGTAAAGATCACCTATCCTCTTTCCGGTGTTCTCCTTTATTATGTTAAGTATAAGCTGGGAGTCCTCCTCAAGATCAGTTGATTTTTTTATGGAGAATTCCTCAAGTTTCTTTATTGCCTGGGTGGCATGCTCTGAAGTAATCCTGCGGGAAGAGACTTCCTCTGCACAACGACCTGACTCACGGAGAAGATATATTCCCTGGCGGACATCACCAAGCTCAAAAGCTTTTTCCACTATCAGATCAAATGCCTCATCTTCCCATACGTCCTGGTAGAATGCATACTTGACCCTTTCCTTGAGAATGTCGGTTATCTCACGGGCACTGTATTTCTCGAACTCAAGGGTATCGGGAGTAAGGCGTGACTTGACCCTGCCGTCAAGATGGATTATCCATTCCTTGTAGTTGGTTATCAAAAGAAGGGATTTCTTGAATATCTCTTCACTGATCATATAGAGGAAATCATCGTCTTCAAGCTTATCCACCTCGTCAAAGGCAAAAACTGCACTCTTCTTGTTGTTTATTATACCTTTTGCTACCCTAAAGAGCTCATCTGTCTTCTTGTTCTGGGTAAAACGATAACCCAACTGATCGCATATCTCAACTATGACCTTATAGCTTGTATTTTTCTGCCAGCAATTGATATAGATGGGAAAAACGTCCTCTGTCTCATCTTCGAGATCACGAAGGACCCACCTTGTTGCAGCAGTCTTTCCTATTCCAGGGTCTCCGTATATGAAAAGGTTTTTTCCGTTACGTGACTGGATAAGCGGAGCTATGCATGCAGCAATGTATTTTTGCTTCTCTTCCCTATGGGGGAGAAGTTTAGGAACAAAATCATAATCAAGAGCAAGCTCATTACTAAATAGGGTCTCATCATCCTTTAACATATCCTTAAAAAGACTCATGATCTACAGCAAGGAAGCTTTCTTTAAATAGTTTATGGTGGGTTTTTTCTCATATTTTCAGGTCTATAGAACTGATCAGGATTCTGCCGGGATTGCTGATATGGGGAAGATTGACCAGGGTTTTGAAATGGCTGGCTTTGTGTGGACTGTGCCTGCCGGAATTCCTGACCTGTTTTTGGATTTTGTGGACGCTGGTAGAACTGGGCTGGAGGTGCCTGTCCTTGCTGGAATTGCTGGTTTTGGGCAGGTTGATTCTGCTGAGGCTGCATTTGTGGGGGGGGGTTTTGCTGCTGGGATTGTTTTCTTCTTGTGAAGATAAACATCCAGGCTACATTTATCGCTATGAGAACAACTATAAGGATTATAAGGACTGTGTTTCCGTCTGTTTCTTCACTGTCTGCAATCACTTTTGCAGTAGGAGAAAAGTCTGTGACAATCTCGTTTAATGTTACTGTCGCATTGAAAAGCTTCTCAGTGACCTTTTCTTCATAATTTACCTGTAGTTTTATGTCATATTCACCGGGAGAGATATCTTTAGTGTCCCAATAGGCATTAACCTTCTCTACTGAGCCTGGCGCGATGGAAACAGATGATGTCTTGAAATCAGCATATTCTTTCCCTTGCTTGTCAAGGACAAACAGATGAGCATAAACATCATTTATAGGCCTGTTCCAGCGATTCATGAGGTCTATCTGGAATTTGGCGATATCACCGTGCTTGAAGTCGGGAACATCAACATCAACAACCTCCACCCGCATGCTTCCAACATAGAAATTCTTCTTTACAGTAAAGGATTTGTCATCATAGGTAACTGTTGCGATGGCATGGTAGAGTCCAGGGCTGACATCTGCCTTCCATCTTGATAGAAGCTTTACTTCATCCTGTACTGAAAGGCTTTCGGATTGGGTAAGAACTGTTGCGAGCACCTCATTCGTTGGGCCCCGGACCTCAATTGAAGCCTGGATATCCTGGATCTTCTCGCTACCGAAGTTATAGACTGGTAACTTGAAACCTGCATAGCCCCCAACATCAGCATCCTCAATAAAAAGCTTGCCTTCTGCATACTTATCAGGGTAGGGCACAAACACTGAAAGTTTTGATACAACTGCAGTTGTTGCCTGAACAACTGTTCCTTTCTCTTCAGACTCAAAGACAACCTGCGAGTCATCTATTACCACCGCTGAGCCTGCATCATCAGGGATATGCATGGCAACAAGGTCAATCTCATGAACCCCTGGCTGGTCTATCTTTTCAGGCAGGGTAAGATTGAAATTGATTGTCTTCTCTTTCTCTCCCTGGGAGAAGCTTACTATCGATTTTTTGAAACGAATTGTCTCTGCCAGATCTCCCTTGGGATATACGATGGCTTTCATGGGCTTTCCTTCAGGATTTAGGACCCTGATCTTCAAAGAATCTTCAAGTGAGGGCTGGAATTCCACGCTCTGTTTTGCAGGAGCTATACCAATACCGTAGGCAGAGCCAGCAAAAAGCAATACAAGGAAAACTAACATTACTTTCTTATTCACCGGGCTCACCATAAAATATCAATGTTGACTGTTTCTTACCTGGAGGTTCTTCCCAGGGTACTTCGATTTTTACTTCAATCTCGGCTTCATCTGAATCATCATGATGGAGGAGTTGTCTTATCATGTATGCATTGGAGGAGACATTTGTCCACTCGGTTACTGACTGGTTGTAATCGAATGATGCATATTCTGTTGAATTGCCTGCCTTTATCTGGAAAAAACGGGAGGGACTCCTTGCCATAGGGCTTTCCCAGAGGTCATCCTGAGCAGAAATATTATGGATATCAATTATTATGTTTCCATCGTTTCTCACTATGAATGGTTGGGGGGTGGAGCTGTTGGAATCATCTGTCGTTTCTATGCTGTCACCTACACGCTGGACACCGAATGATACATTTTCATTAGCTAGGGAAACTATGATCCTAGACTCTATCGAGAAGTTCCATGGCTCTGACCAGTTACTGTGAACAATGCCATCATAGGCCTGGATCCTCCAGGAATATATGGAATCATAATCGAGATCCTGAAAAGGGGTGAAGTTGAGATTTGTTATGTTTGTCTTGTTTATCTCATGGACAGAACACTGCAATGGTCCACTGCATTCCTCTAACTCAATGAGGAGGTTATATGATAAATTATCTGCATTGGAATCATATGCTTCTTCCCATGAGAATATTGGCCGACGCTCAAATACTGTGAAATTATCTTCCTGGGGGGTCAGCCTTACCGGGATCTCAGGAGGTATATTTTCCTGAAGCCCGACTGTGAAAGTGTTCGTTTGTGAAGTGTTTTGAATCTCTTCATGCCAGCAGGTAACACTCCAGTTGTGTATCCCCTGGGAAAGATTATTTACAACTGTGTGAGTAACATCCCCACTACTTGTTATTACAGTAGTGTTTATTTCACCATCCAAAGATAAGTTACAAGTAACCTGTTCTCCCAAAACATCTGTTTTAGGTGTCCAGTTAAAATCAATGTTTTGGCTTTCAATCCTTTGCCCATCACGCGGATGGTGGAGTTCTATAGGAAGATAATTCACTATCTCAATGGTATCAGAGGCCTGGGATTTCATCGGGCGATAAAAATCAGTACTCTGGATGTTGCATTGGTAATCGTATGAGCCAAGGCTTGAACTGGAAAGGTCTATCTCATAAGAGGCATAGCCATCTGAACCAGAATAGGATGAGCCTAGGTATCCTTCAGGCCCGTAATACTGTACAAGATAAGATGAGATAGGATCTGCAGTATCAGCATCAGTAACACTACATGTGAGGTTTGTCACGCCTCTTGGTGTTATACCTGAAGGACTGACCCAATCAACCCTACTATTTCCTGTAAGGTTAAAATAGAGATATGGCACGGTATTGTTTATGTTCTTATTGGAATCATTTGCCCAAAGCTTTATTGCATGCTTTCCTATGGTCCAGGAATTGTTGGTGCATAAAGTAAGGTTCGTCCAGTTAACAGAATATGGCTTAGGGATATCTTGTTCAATAAAATCAGAACTATTGTAGATTGCTCTTGCAGTATCAGGTTCTTCGTCCCACTTTCCGTAAAGGTATAAACATTCTCCCCTTGAAAGCTCAGTGTCATTGATCCCATATTCCTCAAGCTTGGGAGGATATATGTTTGATGTATTGACTACGTTCAATGAGATATTTGCGGAATCTATTGTTGCATTGTAGTAGAGCTGGTTTGTGATGTTACAAGTCATGGTGTGGAGTCCTAACTCACTGTCATTGAACTGGTATGTTGCCCATCCTGAAGCATTTGTAATATTATTACCAAGATAGACCCCATTCCTGTAATAGGTCACATTGTATCCAGCAATCCCTGTATCATTGAGGTCCTGGACAAAGCATCCTGTTGTGGTGTAGTTTCCAATGCGAACGCTTGATCTTCTTTGGAATGAGTCTGTGATTCCAGAGTATCCCCACACTTCCATTTGTTGGATTGGTGTCTCATTGGAGTTAAGAGATGTATCCCTGGCATATTGCTTCCATCCGTACAGCCCTGGATCTGTATCGGTTGGAACAGAATAATCAATATGTGCCCATGTATCATTTGAATCAAGGGAAATATTTGTTACATTTGAAAATACTCCAGTTAGATTTAATGATAGAGTTGCATCTTCAAGTATTGCATTATCAGTCCATCTAACAGAGTAGGTTTCTCCCTGTCCTTTGTATGTCTTAACTGGCCCTGATATCTCCTTGTAACGTGGTGGATCAAATTCTCTTACGAATACAGTCTCATGAGATATATTCCGGTGATCAACCTTATAGAGGGATGTTTCTGAGATATTACAGGTGAGATCATAGAGGCCATAGGTTGATGGCTCATAGATATAGGCAATCTCTCCTGCTTCATTGGTTGTTGACTGGTAGATGGGATAATCATCAGAATACAATGATACGGTATAACCTGGAATGGAGGACTGATTTGTCTCGTCAATTATTGAGCAAGTAATCCTGACTGAATCATTTAGATCAATCTCTGTCTGGTTAATGCTCAAGTCATCCACCGTAGCAAGTCCATAGACGTTGAATGATAGATAAGGGAGAGTATCATTCCAAAAGCCGCTCGGATTATTTGCTTCAATACGCGTGACATGCTTACCAAGCAACCAGTTTGCTGAAGGGTTGAATGTATAATTGGTCCAGTTGTGCGGATTGGATTCAGAAAGTGTTATTTCATCTGATACCATACCTGGAATGGTTGCATTATAAAATACGTTTGCCTCGCCTATCTCCTGGTCCCAACGTGCAAATATGGTTGTATCCTGTGAATTCCTTATGACGTCATTTGTTGATAGTCCATAGATTGCTTCATGAAGATGAGGGAAATCATATTGCCTGTTGATAACATGGAAAAGAGATTCATCAGATTTGGTGAATAGGCTATCATCTACTGTAAATACAACTGGGTAGTCTCCAGTGGAGGTCATGTTTACTGCATATGAAAGTGTCAATTTTGTATCAACAGGTACTGTTCCTCTTGCATTCCACATGACTGTTCCATTGAAGGTTCCATTGTATTCATTCCCACCATATCCTATCTTATACCAGATGTCCTGGCTTTCGTTCAAATGCCAGGTTTGGTTGAGCCCGGCATGTGAGAAATCACTCTCAGATATGTTCCAATCCTGTGAATCGAAATGATTCTTCATCTCAATCTCTATCCGATATGATTCATTTCCAAAAAGTGTGAATGTCTTTGCTAGTCCTGAGTCAATAAGAGTTCCGCTTGAATATCGTGTTGTCTCATTCACTTCATAGATACGTATATCCTCTATTGTCACGTATGTTTGCGGACCAAGAATTGTGAACTCATCATATCCTTCGTATACTCCTTCACTTGCTTGGATGGGTTCACCATAAGGAGTCTGCATATAAGCATATACCCTATAGGTGCCACCTTCAGAATTTTTGGTATCCCAAGGATTCCAAATCTTTTCAAGATCAAAGATGGTATCAGCGTTAACTGTTTTTTCAATCCCGTTTATATGGGTATCAATTGTCTGCCATGTGTCATCATATCGCTGGATCTCTGCAAATACCTCACCCCGGAATGTTTCTGTAGTGCTTAGGGTATCATCTGCAAATGTTTCCTCTTCACCCATCTCATAATCAATCTCTCCGGTAAGAACTATCTTTATATCATCATATGTGTAGATTGGTGCTCCGTCTGAAGATATGCGTATCTGATCAAGATCTGTAGGATTGTCAGTGAAATCAAGGTCTTGGACAGTTGTTGATTGCCTGTGGTAATCGTACTTGTCAGCCACATCAAGCCTGTAATCATAATCTCCGGAAACATCCTCTTCTATAATATTGCCTGAGGCAGTGCTTGGATAGCGGGTGATATAATAATCTACAACCATCCCTCCCCATGAACTCTCCCTATGAGTATAGATTGCTGGACCTAATCCTGCCACATCATCTGCATCTGTCATTTCTGATGCGTCACCAACACCAATGTGCTGCCACCAACCATCCCCACTATCAGGAGAGACCATATTGAATGATAAATTGAAAGCTTCCTGTAGCACCGAGAGATTGTGCTTGACACCAGCTGTACCTTGTACTTGCAGATGATTATTCACAATCTGTGTGTCTGTATCTGTGCCCCATTCTGACCAATTATTTCCAATATCATTCGAATCAGCACGATTGAAATCATCGTAGAAATAATAGACTTCTGATTTATCAGAAGGGGCAATACCTGCATCAGGATTATGATAGTAAACGTAATATGAACCATTTCCTCGTGTCTTGAAAAGTATCCTTGTATTTGAAGAATCAAATGATGAGAGGTTAATCCTTGCAAGCTCAACATTCCCTGTCCCATTGAACCATACAATCCTAAGGTCATTGCCTGAGGGAAGCATTGAACGGGTATCCATACTTATCTCCATAGTATGACCATCTATGGTATCGTTCAGGATTATTTCCTTTCTTCTCTCGTATGAACCATCCCACCAGGGCACTGTCTCTATCAAGGTAACGTTCTCATGAAGATCATATGTGGATTCATTCACCTTTACCTGTATACCTCCATCCGCCTTCACTACAAAAGATGAAAGTGAAGAATGATTAATACTTCCAGAGGTATCTTTTGCAAACACCTGGACATGATAGGTTCCATTAAACCATGTGTCAGAGAACTGTCCTGTAAACAACTCACCTGAAGAAAGAGATATATTTGTAGTAGAAGTGTTAGGGTATGTTACCTGGGCCCATGCAGAATCAATGGATGTATCATCTGTTATATTTGCTTGTATTGTCTGATTGATGCCATATCCTATCACAGGGTCTATCATAACCTCATGGATGGTTGGCTTAAGTCCCAGATACATCTGTTCATAGCCAACAGAGGGGTTAGTGTAGTCATCAGGTGAACCCTCATAGGTCGCATTCAATGTGTGTAATCCTAATGAAAGTTCAGGCGTGAAGCTTTTGGTTGCCCACCCCTGCTCATTTGTGATAGCTGATCCTATTGCCTGATCATCTGTCTCGTCAAAGAAATATATCCTTTCCCCTGAAATTGCGGTGCCATTATCATAAACTAACCTTGCCTGCAGCTCTATCTCTTCTCCTCTTGATGTATCATTGTCAGAGACAATAAAAGATGAGATCGCTGTTTTTGCGTAAATGTCAATATAGGTATTCTTGAAATCTGACTTGACTCCTGATCCAGCTGATTCAGCAGTCACATGTTGCGTACCCAGAGAGGTGGATATGGGAACGTCAAATGTCGCATTATTCCAGAGTACTTCACCAGCATACAGTAAAGATACATATGAGGAATCTGGTGTTACAAGTCCCCATGAAAGAGGATATGTTGTTATATTGAGATAGGCATCCACAACATCAGAATTGTTGGAACTCTGTGCAAGATAGCTTATGTCTGCCTGATTTCCACGGGTAATGCTTGATGGCGCGCTGTATTGGGTGATCTCAAATGTTCCCTGTTCACGTATCTCTAATTTCTGGTTGAGGATCTCATCCCATACCTTTATCTCTTCACCAGGGTTAATGTACTTGATGGTCACATTCATATCATAGTCTCCAACAGAAGCTGTTCCTGTACTTATATTATATACTGCAGTAAGGGGACCTGCCAATGTGGCCATATTGCAGTCACTTACACAGGCACAGGATATGTTCTCCGGGCAGTTTAATGAGATAGATACATCTGTTAGGTTCCTGCTCCATTCATTTTGCATTGAGAAATTAACGAGTTGTGAGGTGTTGAGATATTGCCGGCTTATATTTGAAACAGCAAAATCTTCCCTCAGATTATGAATCAGGATATATTCGCTCCTATTGACACGCAATGGACCATTCAGTAAATCCATCACCACATCCCACTTTAACATGTAGCTTCCTTCGGCATCCTCAGGGATTGTATAGCCTTCATTCCATTGACGGGTCTTTGTGGTGTTGTATGGGATCTCTCCATAGTGCTTTGTTTCCTGATAGGGCCCAAACCCCACGTAATCCAAAGCGTACTTGTCAAGTAAAGTAAGCGTTACTTCTGAGTCAAGCGCAGTATTATTTGCTGCAAAAAGAGTTATATTGATCCAATCTATTGTGTCGGTAGTCTCATATTCATCTATTGTATTCTCATGTGTCAGGTTTGCAAGATGCAGATAAGATTGAAGAATATAGAATGTATCATAACCTACTATCTGTTCATAATCACTACCAACAATTATCTGATCATCCCTATCAGGATTAGTAGTGTTTCTTACAAGAGAGAACTTCACCCTGTACTTCCCATGAGGGTATATGCCTGTATTCCAGGGATTATTGTTCCAATCATAGTAATAATCAAGGGTAGTGCCATTGGCAATTGTCTTTATGTCATCTGTTGCAATGTCATTTATTGGTACGGGATAAAGGTTTTCCCAATAAAGCCCATTGTAATACTGTATGTTTGCCCACCTGTAACCATTAATTGGTCTATCTCCTGTGTTAAGTGCCCTGCTTGCTGCCTGGACATCACCATACTCTAGCTGTGTATCATGCAGTTCTCTTAGGGTGAAATTAGTGAGGTAATCGTTACCGTTCATGGCCACGCTTACAAACCCTATGGCTGAGGGCTCAAGATCTATATCATAGCTTGCCTGCAATGAGTCATCAACGTACATGGAAAGTGTGCTGGACTCATACCTGAGCCGGATAGTATGTTTAGACTGTGAATCAATATCTTCTGATGTGGCCTGAAGAAGATTAGGAGTATTGCCTTGTGTCTGAGAGAATATTCCGTCTGTACCTCCATCGGGAAAATCGTTGCTTATGAGGGCTTCGTAGTAGGTTGAACCTGACTGGACAAAAAGACCAAGCGCGTCATCATCATCACCATGGACTGTCACTTCAGCTTCAAATTCACTAGGTACTATAGAAGGATAAGCGATCATGTCATCATTGCTGTCATCTATAGTAATACGTTCTTGTGCTGTGTCCCATGTGAAAAGACCATTGTTTGCACCACGATCATAGATAACTTCCTCAATATATTCACTTTCCTTATCCTCGCTTACATCATCATAGAAATCAAATACTTCGCTCTTATTCTCTTGAGTTGGAGGACCATCATAATACATGGTAATTTCGCTTTGGTTTTTGAGCCTGACATATATGCTTGTATTCTTTATCCAGTGGGCCAGTCTTTCGTTTCCATAGAAAGCAATATCAGAACCATTCGTGTATCTCCAGACTTCAGGATTATCTATCTCAAGTATAACAGTCCTGTTTGTTGCGTTAGTAGTTATGGGAAGTTTCTTATTCCATTCATAAAAGCGGTCTGATAGATATACATCCTCATGGTTTTGGTAACTATCTTTTTCCAGTTGAGGTGAGACTATAGCAGATCCCTGGACATCTGCATATACTGTACTCTCTGCCTGTATTCCATCTATGTTCGTAGCAGTAATGTTGAAAGTATAAGTTCCCACATCCCATGTATTACGATATTCTAAAGAGTCATTGAAGGTAAAAATCTCTTGTGTCCCGTCTGGCCTTGTGAATTTGGTTTCCAGAGAATCTATCCCTCTGGTGTCATTTGCTGAGATATTCAGATTGATAAGTCCCCCTATTCCTGCATCATTGACTGAAATGTTAGTTATATTTGGTCTTGAGGATATGAACAGATTGCTCTCATCCTCTGAAGGGTTAAAGTATCTTTCATAGTCTTTTTGGAATATAGTTTTTAAGGTGTGGTTTCCTATTGAGCTCTCCGGCACCTCTATGCTTGCTGAAAATGATCCTTCATCTGCGATAGCAGAACCGACTTTTGAATCATCAATAAAGATTAGAACTGTACCAGACACATCCTTACCCATATCATCTTTAAGAGTGCCTGAGACCCTGATCTCATCTCCAGATGCGGTAACTGGATCAGAGCTTGTATCAAGTACAGTATCCGCAAAAACATAAATTATCTTTTCATTGCTAACGCTGTCTCCTGTAAGGCGCAATACAAATTTACCATGCTTTTTGGGTGTGACCTGCCATTGAGGTGAACAATCCCCACTGCAGGGATAAGGATTTGATGCAGCAAATACAGTATCACTTTCACTCATGTTGGTGAAAAACATTGCAAGTGATGTCTTGTAATTGATCGAAATACTATTAAAAATAGGAGTAATTGTCTTGTTGGTCGTTACCATTCGTACCTGGTACTGGAGGAAGCGGCGACCATCTGAGGTTATCTGTTGCCCATTGGTTTGTCTTTCCCAGTCGGTCCATGAACTTTTGTCATCTGAGGTTCGTGTATAAATACTGAGATTCGTACCTGTAGGTTCATCTGACAGGTATTCAATGGTATCATAATATACAATTGATGCATTTGTATCAAGACTGTCTGAAGTATAATTTCCATAAAGGGAAAAACTTACATTTTCATGCTTCCATTTTTGTATTGATACAGGTGTGTTCTCACGGGAAAAGATCCATTCTATCCTCATTTCAGAATCCCCGTCATTTACCAAATATAATGGACCTGTAGGGGTTTGTGTGGCACTATGTCCCCTGCCCTGGGTTGTATCATTAAACAATGTTGATTCGCTATTTACTGTTACCATGTAATTATGAAGTCCTTCGTTGTTCCTGGCCTGACCTGATTCACTTAAATCCCCACCCCATCGATTTCGGTCGATAACAAAATCATACTCTGTAGTCCCGAACCATGTACCTGTTTCATAATGCTCAATGAAATTCCATGAACCAATCCCTATACCTGCTCTCCAGTCATCAGAGTTCCCACGCATTGCAAACTCTATTATCTTTGGTTCACTTACGGTATATTCCGAGGTATAGATATATTCAAGTTCAGTGCCTGGCTGACCTACAAACTCACCTCCTGTGATTGAGTATGATCCTTCATTGTCAATCCATTTAGAGGTCTCAAGAGATGAGTTCTCAAAATCCTCGAAAAAGTCAAAGACCTTATCACCATCACTGGTATCTTGAGCACCGGGATTCCCGTAATAGACAAATATTGTATCTGTACCTTCCTTTATCTGTGTCCAGAGGATGGCATGATTGCTATCTGATTCCTGGACCCAGTGTGGTAAGATCTCTTCTTTTTGGGTGGAGGTATTGAGAGAGGTTATCCTGATATCTGAGAAGTCTGTAGCTGAAAAATCAAGGTCATCTGTATCCAGTTCAATCTTTGCCTGGGATCTGCCAGTAACGTTGAATGACAGACGATGAGGCCATTCCTGATCATACCATGTATTAGTAGATATATCAGGTAGAAGTCTTAGATCATCTGTTACGCTGATGTTGTTATTCTCAGAATAACTCCTGAATCCATCATATGAATCATCAAGTTCACCTGAACCGCCAATCTTCTTGTACTGGGCGGCAATCTCATCAGTACCTGAATATGTACCGTTCATGTGAAAATCAGTGAAAAGGTCATGATAAGGATAATCCGGTTCATCAATAAGCAAGTCTCCTTCATACCAGGAGATCGCCCATTCGTTAACTCTGGGGCTGAATGAGGTGTTTGTAGTATTGAGTACTGCTTCTATTGACAAATTATCATAACCAAAAGTGCATCCACTGATGTCGTATTCAGTTATTTCTTCTGCCACTGGTATCTCGCAGAGGGTGTTTTCACTGAACAGCCGATAAGTAATGTTTGTACTCTCTGGGATATAATGATCTGCAAAAAAGGTTGTAAAGGAAGCGTTGGAGTCTATGAGTCCTGTAGTAAGGTTTCCAGAGGATTCATACTCGGAAAATTCAGAACTAATATTTACTGTGTGTGTGTCACTTGTCCTGTTAAGGTAAATGATCCAGTCAAGACCTGCCCTGTTTGCACCATCATTGTCAGAATCACACCATGCCTCTATATAACCATCTGAATAAGTATCTGAGGATCCGGTTATCTCATACCCATGATAATCATTGTAGAAACTGAAATAAGTTCCTGAGAATACTCCTTTTGAACGAACCCATAGATCCTGGGGAAGGAAGTTGTCAAACAGGGAGAGATAATCAAAACCAGGCATGTCCACAATTCCCACATTTTCAGCATCCCTGCTGTCCAGCATGAAAAATGTTCCTTCAGCCACATCGTCAGTATTAGGTTCCCTTACACCTATAGCCCCATCAAAGTCTCCGTCACTGTCAGGAGTTAGCATACGCCAGTATAGTGTACCATTTGCAAATGTATCTATGCTTGCAAAGCTTGGATTGTTCTGGTTGTTGAACCATCCGCCACCATCAGTCCAGTATTCTACATATCCTTCACCTTCAGGGAAATTATAATGACCGTCGGTCACAACCTGCCATTTGTTGGTATCAAGACTGCCATCATTGAAATCATCGAAAAAAGGAAAGACCTGTTCACCATCGTGATAACTGCTTTGGCTGGCATCCTGATTTGCATAGTATACCCTGAATGATTCTGTATCATCTATCCTTGGAGCTCTTACCCAGATAGTTGTCTGTGACCTGTTGCAGTAGCCTTCTTCTATCCAAAAATAGACCTGCTGTTCTGAACCATTTTTCCAGGTGATGCGAAGATCTGAACAATCCCCTTTCATCTTATTCTCATTGATTAGAGTCCTTGTATCAAGTGTGAATGAGAAAGGATAGTTACCTGGAGACTCTCCTGTAAGAGTTATATCTCTTGAGTGTCTCCAGCATCCGCTCTCCATATAATCAAGACAACCTTTCTGAAGTTCTACGCCACCTTTGTGTGTTGCATTGAATATAATATTATGGTGGGAAGAGATGCTTTCATTACTTCTTAGATCATCGTAATAAGACCTGTTCATATCAACAATTATAGGATCAATTGCTATGAACCAAGGACGAGCTTCATGGAAGGTATTATTTTCATACTCTATCTCTGAAGAGAGGCTATAGAGATCAGGGGTCTTCAATGGAGGCTGAAGCGTGTAGTTGAGTTGTGCTTCTCCTGAAGATTCCAATGTGATGGTATTGTTATCTATTATTCCTGTAGAGCTTTCAATTGAGAGGTTGGAAGGGATTTTTTCCTTTAGAGTATATGTACCGTTGTAATATGGCTTTATTGTGATGCTTGCCTTAAATGGGCCCTGCCAGGGGTCAGTTGTCATAGGAGCATCTCTTATTATCTCAAATGGATAATCCTTTTCCACAAGGAAGGATGAGTGCATGGTGTCATTGATCTTATCAGAGAGGGCATTTACTTCAAGTCCATACTCTCCTTCTTCTGCTGTATTGTATTCAAATGAATAGATTCCTTTGCTTATCTCTTCTATACTATTAAAAGTTGTAAGATTTGTGGGACTCTCTATTGTACATGATACATTGGCTGATGAAAGATAACCCTCACTATCAAGAATAACGATTGTTATGTTCGCTTTTTCACCGGGAGGGTATCTACTCTTGTTGGTGTTTACTGATGCAAGACCTGTCTCGAACTTTTGTGCTGAAAGGTGTGGAACCACCCATCTTATCTCATCATAAAGTCCATTGGAGTTGGTGTCTACGAAGGAAACATTGTATGAATCCTTGTCTGTTATATCAACCTTAGACCCGTTTATATAATGGTAGAGTCTTGGTTTCAGAATGGGCTCATCTATCTTTGTTGATGCGCTCACATTGATGTAGTGGAAGGAAGAATTTATGATTATCTCTTTCTTATGTCCCCTCTTTTTCTCTTTCTTGACAGGTGCGGGGGTAGAATAGGTTACCTTAAGGTCTCCAGTATATTCTGATCGATTTATCTCTCTCTTTTCTAGTCTGATTGTTTTTCCCTGATGAATAAGGCTTATGTTGTGGGCTTGTGAAGGTATATCAAGGTTTTCATGTACTAGTTTTTCCCATCTGACTGGTTTTCCTGCTTCTGCCTTTTTTTGCTTTGCTTTTATCTTCTTTATCAAGATCTCTTCTTTTGTTATGTTTTCTCCTTTTCTTGCGTATATTGTGACGATTGATTCTTGCTCACTACCTGCAGTTACTCTCAAGATGCCATTTGAAACTTTTGTCTCGTAATCCGAGCTTGCAAGATAGGTAACATTCTGTCCCATGTATTCTGAAAGATTCAGTTCTAATGTGTCAGTGATAGTGAATACTTTAGGGCCTTGCCAAATAAGTTGTCTTGAAGAGGGTCTGCCTTTCTTTGTTGATGTGTTTGTTCCATTTTGCTTGTATGAGCCTGTTAGATTTTCTGAGGAATTTGCCTCAGAAGTCGATGGTTCTTCTTGTGTAATGTTTTCAGTGAGATTTTTTGTTGTTTGTGTGAGGTTTTTTGTCTTGTTATTTGTAAGGTTAGTATCTATATCTGTCAGGTTTCTTTGGTCTACAGTAATATTGCGGGTTTGGTTGTCTGTGAGATTTGTGTTTTTGGTAGTATTTGTTATAGTTTCATTGTTGATTGTCGTATTTTGTTTTGCTGTTGTGTTGTCTGTGAGGTTGTCTGTGAGGTTGTCTGTGAGGTTGTCTGTAAGGTTGTCTGTAAGGTTGTCTGTCAAGTTGTCTGTAAGGTTTGTGGGTTTTGTATTGTTGATACCCGCGATTGATTCATTCTCCTCTTTGGTAAAGTTGGACATATTACTCGTTGAACTCTTGTTTATTTGCTCTGAAGTTGATCCATTAGTAGACCTGGACCTTATCCATTCTGTCTCTATGAATTCAGCTGATACATTTAGTGGAAGTTCATCTACTGGAATGAGAATTGTGCCGTTGCAGGTTTGATTGCAGGTCACAGTAGTATTAGAGCTTATTATCCAGCCGCTTTCATTGATGACATAAGATATATTAAGGCCTGATGCCTCTTCTGGTATGCTTGATTCAAAGCCTGCCATACCTGTATAGGTGGGTTCAAATACGAAAAGCGATACTGCAAAAAGGATTGCAATGGCTGCAAACAAAATGAAAGGAAAGGATTTTGGTTCATTCCTGAGCATCTCTTCTTTTTGGTGGTAGTAATCTATCCATTCGTGACATGTTTTCCATTCGTTGTAATCTGAGGTTTCTCTGAGCCTTTTTTCCATTTGACGGCGATAGGACTGGCACAATCTTATGCGTGAATCTGTGCCTTTCATTTTTGCCTCGCCCTCCTATAGACTGTCCAGATTGTCCTTTCGTTGCGATTCAGCAGGATTGCGATCTCTGAGTATCTTAGGTTACGCTCGTCCCTCAGATAGCAGACAATACCTTCAAGGATTGTAAGGTTCTCCCGGATACAGGGTTTGAAAGGTATCTTTTGTGAATGTTCTATTGAAAGGGTGACATCCTGCTTTCTGGCATTATTGTATGTGGACCATATGACCTGGGAACTACGATTGAGAAGGGTTCCTATGTCCTTATTCTTGTAATTAAGATGGTCGCGAAGGTAAAGCACTGTTGCCTGGAGTGGACTTAGTGCCGAGTGGAATATAGAAAGAGGAATTTGCAGCTCATCATCAGGGGCCATCGATATGAGCATCTCTACAAGGGTCTCTTTTGGAAGTGCCAGAAGATGATCCTTTATTTTAGGAAGAAGAGACTTATCTTTCAAAAGATCCTGCACAAACTTGGATTCCGGGCCCACAATTGTACTATTATGTAAGTATTTAGTTTATAAAGGTTTTTATTTTAGAGAGTTTAAACTTTAATTAATAGTATAAAGGTAATACTATATAAGTTTATTTAGATAATTAGTAATATTATGTAGGTTAAAATTAATATATAATAGGTAAATAGAAGAAGAAGAAGAAGTCATATCTTGAGTCCGCAATATGGGCAAAAGTTAAATGTGGCATGGATAGTCCTGCGGCATCTTGGACAAAACCTATGGGCCCCGTTCATCTGTACCTGCTGAGCGTATTGACCGTGATAAGGATTGTGTTGTTGAGGCTTGCTCTTCTTTCTCACCAGCATGACCAAGAGCTTGAGTATTCCAAAAAGAAGGAGGATGCCCCCTACTATGATAAAAAAGATAAGTTTCTCTTTGTCAAGGTAATAGGAGACAATGGAAACTGCTGCTCCTACCATGACATAGACTATACCATGGATAGAGGTCATTATCCAATCACTGTTTTTCCACCCATATAAGGTACCAGTGCTTCAGGAACTGTTACTGTACCATCCTTGTTCTGGTAGTTCTCAAGTATTGCCACCATTGCTCTGGAGGTTGCAATGACAGTATTATTCAAAGTATGCACCATGTACTTCTCTTTACCATCGGTTGCCTTTATATTTAAACGCCGTGCTTGAGCAGCTTCCATGTTTGTAAGCGAGGTTATCTCAAAGTACTTGTTCTGCCTGGGGGACCAGGCTTCAAGGTCACAGCTTTTTGCCTTGAGGTCTGCAAGATCACCTGAACAGCATTCCAGTATCCTGAATGGAAGACCAAGACCTTTGAATATGTTCACGGAATGCTCGAGCATCTCATCGTAAAACTTGTATGAGTTCTCTGGCTCGCAAATCACAATCATCTCCTGCTTATGAAACTGGTGTGTCCTGAAAAGGCCTTTCTCGTCTATACCATGGCTGCCGATCTCTTTTCGAAAGCATGCACTGTATCCGGTTATCTTGACAGGAAGGTCTTTCTTATCAAGGGTCTTGTTAATATACATACCGATAAGCGGATGCTCGGCGGTTGCTATAAGATAAAGGTCCTCGTCTTCGATCTTGTATGCCTGTTCCTCGATCTCTTCATGGGAGTAGACTCCGTCCAGTACTTCCCGCCTTATCATGAGTGGAGGTTCCACATACTCAAAACCCTGTTTTACCATGTAATCTCTTGCGTAATTGATTAGGGCCATATTGAGGAGGGCAAGGTCACCTTTCAGGATATAGAACCCTCTGCCTGAGATATCTGTTGCTGTATCAAAGTCAGCAACACCAAGTGATTCTGCCAATTCGGCATGGTTTTTTACCTCAAAATCTAATTGTCTTGGTTCTCCAAAAGTCTTTATCTCAACATTCTCTGAATCGTCTTTTCCAAGGGGAACTGACTCATGGATTATATTTGGGATGCGAAACAGGTAACCTTTAATCTCTTCATCAAGCTCCTTTTGTTTCTCTTCGATAGTTTTGATCTCAGCAGGAATATCTTTTGCTTTTTTTATAAGGTCAGAAACATTGGTCCCGGCTTTTTTTGCCTTGTTGATCTCCTCAGTGATCTCGTTCCTTTCATGGCGAAGCCTTTGGGCCTTTTGCATGAGTTTCCTTCTTTTCTCATCAGCCTTCAGGAGCTGGTCAACCAGGTCAACCTTTTCTTCCTGATGCTTCTTGCGTATATTCTCTTTCACTAGTTCCGGATTCTCTCGTATAAATTTCAAGTCAAGCATGTACTCACCCTCAGGATTAGTAGGTCAATCTCCTATATAAAAGTTGGGAATAGTATAATTTAAATATCAAATAATCCAGGAGAAATGATATGCGATTATTTTTTTTAATACTCCTGATACTTATCAGGGCAGTGAATGCGGATCTTGCACCAAAATCAACGGCGTAGTTCGAGGGGGCAGGACAATTCGCAATCATGGTCTGCTATCCATGCACTGACGATTGCATGGATTATTGCGATGATAAGCTTTGCAGGGAATTAAGCTTTCATGAAGAATGTTTCTGGACAGTTCACCAGGTATGCAATGGCAGCTGTCATGTTTCAAGAATGCCTAAATCTTTTCGGGTTGCGATATCCAAGGATATGATTTCTGATGTATTCATGACAGATGGGATGCAGAACCGTTTTCAGGTCGAGGTTATCGATGGTGAAGTGAATGTCAATAATACTACACCTTTTTTCATGAGAACAATGTTCAAGTCTTTCATCATCGCCTATGTCCTTACTTTGCTTATAGAATTGGCAGGTGCAAGCATCTACCGGCTCATAGCCAAAAAGAAAAGGCTTAAGGGCGTGTTCATTGCAAACCTGGTAAGCCTTCCTGTATTGTGGCCAGTCGTGTGGGCTTTTCCAATCTTACTTATTCTAGGGGAGATTGCCGTGGTATTTTTTGAGGGATGGTTTATCTTATGGTTGCATGAGGATTCTTTGAGCTCGTCAATGTTTTTAAGCCTGTTACTGAATCTTGCAAGCCTTTTTTTAGGAGGATTTTTGCTTATTCTGATGCTTATATTCATTGCATGAGACTTACGAACACATAATGTTCAGGTGTCTGCTCCTCTTCGATCTTTCCTTCATTATTCCGAAGTATTATCATGGGCCCCTGGATGTGAGGACAAATAAGAATTCCCTTATTCCGGAGATTTGATTGGGCAAGTTTTCTGATGTATCTCTTTTCAGAGGGATTTATGCCTGCAGTTATGATTATCTTGTCATATCTTTCAGCGATGGGTTTTTTGAATATATTCTGTAATCTTAGCTCAAGATTAGGAACAAGGGAATCCACATTCTGGATATTGTCTCTTGCTTTCTCCAGAAGAGAAGATATTATATCAAGGCTCAAGACTTTCCCAGGGTAAACTATGTATGCTATGAGGGCTGCGTTCCATCCACTTCCAGTTCCTATCTCCAGGACTTTGTCTCCTTTCTTAAGCTCTGCAAGCATTAGCATGCGGCCTACTGTTGATGGTTGAGAGATGGTCTGATTGTGGCCGATGGGAATTGCTGTGTCAATGTAGGGATCAGATACAAAATATTTGCGGTCTATTATATCCATCGCTTCTATAATATGTTCGCTTCCCGGAGACAGGTTCTGTCTTACTTTCTCAAGCAGATCTTTTTTCATATAACCACCTTACTGCAATACCAAAAGCGATACCAACAAGATTTGCAATCATATCCTCCATAGAATCCTGCCAGGGGCCAAATGCCTGGCTATTGTCACCTTCACCAAACATAAGCCAACCGCTTCCATAACCAAGAATCCTGAAGCCAAGATATTCACAGATCTCTATCCCTGCTCCTATACCCATCAATGAAAGCAATATGATACCATGCCTTGGATAGAAATAAGTAACTCCAAGAGTAAGAAAAAAGAATCCCATGAAATGTGCAAAGACATCATAATGCTCTAATCCATAAAGGGTTCCATTGAATGGCAAAGTTCCTATGCTATTGAATAAAATGCTTATGCCAAAAAAACAGACTATGATATTGGGAATATACCAGTTTTTCCTGCGAATTATAAGAAAAGAAATCAATAAGGCAATGCCAATAAACATGTGTGCAGGATCAATGCCAGTAAAAAGATAGAACAAAGAAAGACTTAGATAGAACAAGACCCATAATCCAAAGACATCCCTCCAGTCCATCAGGCATTCATCCCAGTTTCATCCTGTACCTCATCAAAAAGTTCATGCTTGACTGGCTTTTCCTGCTTGTCTGGCTTCCTGTACTTTCCGTGCAACTGGTTCTCCAGTTTGTCGAAACTTTTTCTTATAGCAGTTATAACATCCCAATCCATTGATGCGGCTGTAAGTGTTGCACCTGGATAGGATAATAAGGCATTTATCTCATACCTGCTTCTTTTTCCTTCCTTTTCCTTTTCTTTCAGGTGAATACGTAGCTCATATACATTATTAAAATAGTGCTGGAGTTTTTCTGCCTGGTTACTTGCGATCTTATCCATGCGTGCAAGAAGAGAGGGATGCATCCCATTAGTCCCTTCAAATATGATCTTACCTATCTTAGGTGTGCTTGCTTCCAGGTACTCGCGCAATACCATCTCTGCAGTGATGATCCCTACAGGACCATCATCATAAACAATCAATAAAGGACTCTTGTTATGTGCCATGGCAGCAGCAACTTCTTGTATAGTTGCCTTATTTTTTATGTAGTAAGGATAATCAAGGAAATTATGTATCGGAACTTCCAAGAGTTTACCTCTTTCATGCTCTTTTGAGGGTGCATTAGGCTGGTATCCGCGTGGACGTTCCTGGATTCGTCCGAGATGATAATTTTCCATAATGCGCTTACTCGTAAGTATCCCTCTTACCTTTTCATCTTTTCCTACAGGCACTTCTCTGTATTTCTGGTTATGCATGAAATGAAGTGCATCACCCAGAGCAGTATCCTCATCAAGCATCTGCAATTGCTCACTATATATCCTAAACTTATCAGTAGTCTGGCTAAGGACATCCATAACTCCATAGATATCTACGATCTTGCTCCAGTCTTTCTGATATACTGGCAGTAAGCGGGTTTCTGTATCAAGGAGATGCTTTGCTACCTCCAGGATGTCTGCCTCAGCATGAACCCTTGTGGCAGGAACAGTAAAATTCCTGATCTTGCTTTCAGCCAAATCGGTTCGAGATTTTAGCATGTTAAAATGAGAGAAGAGACCATGCAGACGATTACCATCGTATACCAGGCATTCTTCTGCCTTATTTTTTATCATCTTACCAATCAGTTGTGAAACTGTCTGATTGACCTGCATACTAACAGTTGTTTTACTTGGGGCAATATCAATTGCTTTCATGGTTTTCACCTCTTAGCTTTATCGGGAACAAAAGTAAGACAACTAGCCTGGATGAATCATTATATTCCACTTCTTCGGGAATATGTCCCCCTGAGCTCTCCTATAGCAAGGATATGTTTCTTCATTGCAAATTCTAACTCTTGTCTGGTTGCACCTTTCTTTGTATCCAACTTACAGTCAAGGCCGTATATCCAGAAAAAATACCTATGAATTCCTGAAGGAGGGCAGGGACCGCCATAGCCTATCCTTCCAAAATCATTGGTTCCTTCAGTTCCCGGAGCGCTGTTCTCTTCTATACTGCCAGGAGGGATATTCCACATCAGCCAGTGGGTGAACGTTCCAACCGGAGCGTCAGGATCATCCATTATCAGAACCAGACTTTCCACTTCGGAGGGGATACCTGTAATAGTCAATGGTGGATTAATATCTTCACCATCACACGTGTATTTTGGTGGTATCTCCTTTTTATGTTCAAAAACAGGGCTTTTTATTTCCATCTTAAACTACCTCAAAGGTCAAGCCATGAACACTGGTGAGCACTATACTGCCTAACAAACCAACTGTGCGCAACCAGTAGGGATACTTATGACAGGCTTGCCAGAATCCATTCCTAACCAAGATTGGCTGTTAGCTATATCTAATAAAATGAATATAAAATATAAATATTTTGTATACACTCAAAAACTCAGGAATTTTTCAGCATACTCTCCTATGATAGGTATTGGCTTATTCTCTCCCTGGATTGCCTTGATAAGGCCAATCATCCACAGGACAAAAATACCCAGTTGTAGCAAAGAGCCTGCAAACATGATGATCCATCCTATAAAAGGTGCTGATGCGAGTATGCCAATAGCAATAGATATAACCAAGCTTACCAACAGGAGAAATAGCGCCTGCTTGGCATGGAATTTTGCAGACTTATCTTTCTTCATCTCTTCATCAACAAAGTACCAGATTATGCCTACCAAAAAATATGATAAGATTGCACATAATTTGCTTTTTTCCTTCTTTTTCATTTGTTCCACCCCAATAAGTGTAATAAGATATCACAAGTTTAAAAAGTTTGCTGCCTATTTGATTCATATAGATAGATTTATATATTCGTCTTAGTCAAAAAAGATTATGAGTAATGAATTGTTCTTGGCAATACTTTACCTTGAGATGGTAGTAAGCTCATTTTTCCTTTTGTACTTCTGCATAAGGATAATAAAGATAACAAAAGGATCCAACAAGGGATAGCTTTTTTATGGACTTTTTAGTGTCCTGAATGGTATTGTCTCAATTGCAGGGATATTTCCGAGAGTTGCAACAGATCCTACTGTTGTTAATGTAGCTTATGGAATACAAAGCTTGTTGCTTTTCATAGAGACCTTCCTTATAATCATTGGAATAACTATACTTGCAGAGGTATTCGGGCTGGAATCAAAGGTTTTCTCAAGGAGAAACGTACTTGTTGTGATGGTGCTCAGTTTCTTTACGATCCTTGGTCTAGCAGGAAGCATCTCTCCGCTTAAGATGTATTCTATCGTTTCCATGGTCCTTGTCATAGGACTGGCACTTACCATGCTTCCGGTATGGAATATAATGAAAACAACAAAGAAACTTCCATGGAAACTGCTTGTTGCATCGCATATAATGTCTATGATCTCAGTGTACTTGATTTTTACAGCCCTTGGCTGCTGCGCAGTACCAATAGATGACCCGGCATGCCACTCAGGAGATTATCTTGTTATTCCTGCACCTTGTAGCGGGACATTCGTGACTGGTTTTTTTATATTTCTGATGGGACTTTTGATAGGAACATGGCTTTTGACCGGATCATTCTATTACCTCTATAAAGGCCTTAAGATATGAGATGAAAAAGAAGGCCAAAAAAATACAGACACAAAGTAAAGAGAATCAGGAAGAATAGAAGTAAATCTGACTTGAAAAATCTTCAAAAATCCAACAGTATACCATATTAATTCTGCGAGAACACAAAAGATATGTTCCATGAGATTCTCCTCGCATTATTGGTCGGTGTGGCTTCCGGGGTAATTACAGGTTTCTGGTTCTAAGATTTTCTTGATTAATTCTAAATAGTTGAAATGTGGACACATCAAGGCTACAAGCCATATATGTATGTTTGGATATCAAAGAAATAAGATGGTATCCAAAATAAGAGATAAAGGGCAACTTGTCAGCATTTTTGATAAAGTTCAAAGGATCGAAAAGGATCTGAACCAGCTTTTGCCAGAAATGGATCGATCCAGGTTGATCAAAGCAATGTCTAAATGCAGACAGCATTACGAAGGTAAATTGTACTATGGCAGAAGAACATATGATCCTGAAGAGATCAAGAAAAGACCAAAATTAGAATTATCCGAGATTGAAAAGATCATCTATCATTATTTGATTGAGAACGACTTAAATCCTTCCACAACGTACAGATGGTTCTTAGCTACACGATTACCTTCAGATATCAAAGAACGTCTTTCTAATAGAGAAATACCTGTAAAGTTAGCCATGAGTATAGCTGCAAATAGAAGAAGGATCAGAGTTTCGAATCAAGGGCTTCTCATGATGGATGAGATGGTCAATATCATTGGAGGACTATAAGATGGATCATGAAATAATCAAAGAAGTGTTAGACATCACTAAAGAAGAAAGGATGTCTCGGAAAGCAATTTATGAGCAATTGCTATCAAGAGGATCTCTTAAGCCAGGAGAAGAAGAACTCTTTAACATAGTCATTGACAGAGCATTAGAAAACGAATTAATCCCTTCAAATAGAATTAGGATTTACAAAAAAGCAAGAGGTAAATTGCCAACGGTTTTCACAACAGAGCAATTAGGCTTTATTTTTGAGAATTGTAATAGACCTAAACTTGCAGTTGTCATGTGGTTTGGTTTCTTCTGTGGTTTAAGAATAAGAGAGGTCTGTAATCTTAAAATTTCAGATGTAGATTTAGATAGGAGAAAATTATTTGTCAGAGACAGTAAGAACCCACTTAGAGGAAAACAAGGATATGGGAAAGATCGAGTGGTCAGCATCCCTCAAGTAGCAATAACTCCATTAAAGAGATGGATGGATGTCATCAAAGGAGGAGAATGGTTTATTCCAAGCATGCAAGATCCAAACAGACCTATACGAACAAAGACAATTCATGAACAGTTTAGATTTTTACTCAAAAAAGTAGGCTTGTCTGAAAAAGAGTATGAAAAAGGTTTTGTGCAAAAGAATCATGGAAAGCATAAACCAATGGTTAAATCTGTTTACAAATACAGGTTTCACACTCTTAGACACACTTATGCGACCTACCTTCTTGAAAAAGGAGTTCCAATAGAGAATATTCAAAGATCATTAGGGCATAAAGACCTTGATACAACATTAATCTACGCACGTATTTCTGATAAGAAAACTACTGAATATATCGATGATGCATTCAACAGACCACTCAAATTAGTCAATAAGGAAAGCATTCTCAATGAGAATAAACCAGTACAACAGACTAATTACAACATCAACAACACAGCCAATGTTTTGGCTGTCAATAATAACACTCCTATATCAATATTGCAGAAAAGACTTGCAATGGGAGAAATAGATCTCGTAACATACGAGCATCTATGTAAAACACTAAACGGAGGAAAATAAGAAAATGGAAACAAAACAAGAATTAGAACAAAATGTTACAACAAACGACTTAATCAACATGTGTGAATTAATCATACAGTTGGCAAAGAGGGAAGATGCAAAGACAAATGCTAAGAATATCCTGGCAGAGAAAGTTTATGAAGGCTGTCAAGATCTCTTTAAGCTTGCTTGTCCTAACTGTGGCAATGTGCAGAAGTCCCCTCTTGATTTTAGAGCATTTACTGAGGACTTAACTCTTGAAGATGAAGATAAACTTTCATGTCCTAAGTGCAATAAGGATCTTGGTGTTAAGTTAAAATATTCTGTTTATACGAGTTGTTAAAACTCGTACTTTTATTTTTTCTTCTTTCTTTGACTGTCTTTTCTATTGAGAATAAAGTAAGTTGCTGCTGCAATTATTAGAATAAATACCCCTATTCCTATGATATAAGGTATTATTGGTATTTTCTTTTGTGATGCATCAAGAGATTGATTTATTTCTTTGTTTTCTTCAGTTGTGTTCTTAATTTGCTCTTCCTGAATCATTAGTTCTTGTTTTGTAATATTCTCTTCAATTGCTTTGTCTTCTGTTATGTCTTCTTTTTCTTCTTCTCCTGTTATTGCAAAGTAACTGAATCCTGGCGTGTTTGCTGTGTACGTTGTGATTTTTGTGTTTGAACTCTTTAGTGTTGTTTCTAATTCAGTCCATGTGTTGTTTGTATATCTGAGCAATAAGATTGTGTTTTTGTTGATTTTGTTCTCTTTTATCCATGTGTTGTTGATTGTGAATTCTATTTCTGCTCCTTCTATTTCGTCATCATTGATATTTTTGGGATTGATCTCTAAGAATTGATACGTTTTCTTGTTGATTTTCTTTGTTGTCGGAGGCTCTTTGATGTTTTTAACTTCTATTCCTACACTTGATTTGTTTTCTTTTGCTGTAAGTCTTATCTTGCTTATGCTGATATTTTCTCTTGCTATTTCAAAATCTGATGGGCTTCCTGCTTTGATTTGGCTCACATACTTTGTTTGTGAGTTTTGATCAACTGTTGGAATGTATCCTCCAGTGCTTGATGAACTGCTTCCCCCTGATGATCCTCCATTGTTATCAGGTGGTGCTGTATAGGTCAATGATTTATTATTGTGATTATTGCTTAATGAGAGGTTCTTGTTTCCTGCTTCATCTATGCTTGTGATGGCAAAATAGTATGTTTTTGAGCTGGTTATTGTGAATGTCGTGCTGTTTGTCGTTGTATTCTTTAAGAATGTCAGTGTTTCATTGACATAATCCTTGCTTGTATTGATGCTGTTTGCATACCATACCTGGTAAGTTGTTATTGTGTCAGTCATGTTATCTATGTCTTTTGTGATGTTTTCCCATTGGATTGTTGCTGTATTGCCTGATTGAGTGATAACTATGTTTGATGGATTTTGAGGTTTTACTGTATCATTTGCAGTTATGTTATGAACTTCTGAATTGTTTTGATAATTGTAGTTTCCGAGTTGATCAACTGCAATTATAGAATACCAATAAGTCGTGTCATGCTCTACTTCTGCATCAAAATAATGGTTGTTTGTAGTGTTTGCAATCCATAAATTGCTCTTGATCTCAGTAAAGTTTGAAGTATTCTTGAATATCATGTATTTGTTTGCATCATTTACTTCTGACCATGTTATGTTTATGAATCCGTTTGGAGTTGCAGTCAAGTTATTTGCTGTGAATACTGGAGGAATAGGTGCTGTTGTGTCTATTATGAAGAAAAGTGTTGTTGAAGTTGTGCTGTCCTGGTTAATACTGTTTTCACAAGCAATACTCCAATTATGAGTTCCATCAGTTAAGTTATTGATTGATCTATTGGTTTCTTCTTCGCTATTGATGAGTATATTTGTTTGGTTTGTGGTTGCATCCAGGTTTAATGAGCAGTTTAAAGTGTCGTTGTTTTGATCAGTTGAGCTAAATGTAAATTGTATTGTATTATTTGATGAGTTTGTGTTGTTTCCTGGTGCATTTAGAGTGATTATCGGAGAGCAGTATTGTCCCCATGAACCTTCATAATAATAATTACCTATTCCATTCTCGCAAAAGCTTATTCCTGTCAATGCTCCTCCGCTGGAATCTTTATTTAGATCAATTGATGGATTGTAAAATGAGTTATTGTATAGTTTCACATTACTTCCTATTGAGTTGTCGTTTATTGTCAAATTATTGTATAACTTGTTGTTGTAGATGCTAACGTTGTTTCTTGGATAGATCGTATAGCTTGGCATCATATCTGCATTGTCTTTTGAAGAATAAAGAGTGTTATCTTTTATCGTGATGTTTTCATGAATTGCATCTGATCCCATATTTCCCCAATAAATTAAGTCTCCTGAAACATTGAAGATGTTATTGATGAGTTCGAAGTTTCTTGACAGCCTGTATATTCCTGTGATTGTTGGTCTTGCAGGGAAATGTGAATAGAATGAGTTGTTTTCTATTTGTACCTGGAAGCCTGGCATGAAAGTTCCTGAAGATACTGCTTCTCCATAACTGATCCCTCTTGTGAAGTTTGTGAAGTTGTTATTTAGTATGTTCACTTCTTCTGTACCTTTGTCAATGTATAACGCTACATCAAAATTATAGGCATTACAGTTCCTAATAGTGACATTTGAAACAGTGTTTGAATATCCTATGTATGCAAAGGTTTTCCCATTATCTATATGTCCTGGATCTATGATTTTATTGTTACAATCAAGAAACACATTGCTTGTTGAAATGTTAAACAGTATTGTTTCTGCTCCTGTGAAGTTATACGTGCATAAACTATCTAATGTTAGTGATTTTGTCAGATCATATCCATTTGATAAATCAATGCAATCAATATTTAGAGGTCTTTGTTCTGAAAATCCTGTGTTACCAAGTGAATCAGTACAGCTGATACTCCAGTTATAGTTTCCTAAAGCGATATTAACTGTGATATTTGTCTCTTCTCCTGTATTTGCAGTAATTCCTGTTTGATTTACCAGGTTATTTATTGAGAGGTTGCAGGTTGTTGTTTGATCAAGGTCTTGTGTTTGAAAAGAGAATGTGACTGATTGGTTTAGTTGATAATGATCATGTCCAGGACTTAGTAAAGTGATTACTGGTTTTGCTTCATCTGTAATTGAATACAATGTTTGTCCTACTGTGAAAAGGATTGATCCATTGATGATTGAGATGTCTGAAGGATTATATGATCCTCCAAAAGAGTACTCTCTTTCTATTGATCCATTGCTTGCATTGATCATGTACAGCTTCTTATTTCCTCCAATTAAGACATATTCTCCTGCTATTGAAGGATTGCTTGATGCAGAATTATCAACTGAAAGATTCCAAATCTTTACTCCTGATGAAGAATTTAGAGCATAAAGCATGCCATCCCCACTTACATAAACAATGTTGTCCTTTGCGACTGCTGAAGATGAAAAGCCTCCAAAACCATTCGTTACAGTATAATTCCAAATCTTTGCTCCAGTATTTAAATTAAGTGCATGAAATGATTCAGTAAGACTTCCAGATCCTCCGATGCCAACAAAGATCTTACTATCATAATACAGTGGAGATGAGTAAGATATTGCTCCATTAAGTGTGGTATTCCATATTTCTGTCCCATCTGATATGTTTACTGCGTATGTTGTGTTATCTGCACTTGAAAAATAAATGATTCCTTCATGAAGAGCTGGAGCAGTTGAAATATAGTTGTTTGCTGAAAAGTTCCAAATCATTGATCCGTCAGTATCATTTAAGGCATAAAGATATGATTCTTTTTGATCAGGCGTTCCTCTATAAACTCCTGTACCAAAGATCACATAATCATCATAGATTAAAGGAGCAGAATACATCATAGTAAATCCACTCGAATTATAGTAAGGTGTGAAGTTCCATCTTTGACTTTGATCTGAAGCTTGTATAGAAATCAGATAAGGAATGTTTCCATCTACTGGAATGTAAAGATTTCCTTGTGAATATGCCGGGTTAGAAACTATTTGATTGGGAGTATCATAAGTCCAAAGTATTGATCCATTTGAAGTATTGATTGCATAGACCTTGCTGTTTTCTGTTCCTAAATAAGCTATTCCTTGATTAATCAAAGGAGAAGTAAACGTTCCAGTAATCCCATCTAATGTGGTAAGGTTCTCTAAGCCATAATCTGAAAGATTAATCTCTCCTGGATAAACTCTGTTGTTATCAAGTGTTCTTCCCCACATGATCCATTCATCTGAAGAAGTGCTGTTTGAGTCTGCAAGAACAAATGTGCAGTTGATCAGCAAGAAAATTGCTAAAGCTATGAATTTATATTTTAAAACCCCCATAATTTAATTAAATTATTAAGCACACATATAAATTTTACTAGAAATAGCCTGAAAATACCAAATTCTCCACTGAAATCAATATCCTTTCAAAAATTCTAACAAAAAAGCCAGGCTATTTGATGCAAATATCTGTTACAAAAACATAGGTTCAAAATCAAGCCTTCTTTTTTAAAGAATTTTGTATGATCTTCTTGTTACAAAAAGACCTGTTTTAGAAACATTTAATAAAATCTATGATTACTCAAAAAAATATGTATTCCGAAATTCCAATTTCCAAAGAAGAATTTGATCTTGTTGAAAAAACTTTAAGACAATTTGCAACAATCAGCGAATTTTACTTATCCAAATTTACTAAACTCTACTCAAAGGAGCAACTTGCACGAAGCCATCCCTTAGTTGCTACAATATTAATAAGCGATGGACATAAAGAAGATGATCCTAACGAATTTTTAATTTACCTGGAGGAACTTTTGAAGTTTCATAAACAAAGAAACACTCCTGGTTTGAAAAAAGTTATTGAAGAATCAAATAATAACAATGGCGGCACTCAGAATTTTAATCATTCTCTTTCAGAACTTGAAATTTGCAAATTTATCATAGATAATGGTAATGAATGTAAATTCGATGATGATTTACTCATCAAACTTGATGGTGAAGAGTTTTGTGTGGAATTAAAAACTTACTCGGATTTTGCACAATTATCTCATGCCATGAATTCAGTCAGAGAGATTGAATCTAATTATTGGATTGAAATAGAATTTTTGAATGGTTTGTTTAAAGATAAAATTGAAAAAATTGAATCTACTGTGAAAGAAATACTGCTTAATCCTTCTAAAAATGATTTATCTCAACAAATAGAAATTAGACTTAATGATGAATCTCCAGTCTATGCGTGGGTTAGGTTTAATGAAAAAGACAAAACTCATAATTATAAGACAACTGGAGTTATTTCTTCAACTAAAGAAGCTATTGGTGTTGATCATGAGACTGCAAGAGAACAAATAATGAATTCTCTCGAAAAAGCAAGATATCAACTAACATCAAAATCTAAGTTCAATGGAAAGAAGAAATTGATTTTTATTGATTTAAAGAATTCTATTAATGATCTTTCTGTTTTTAAGAGAAAAAGAGATTTTATTCAAATTCTATATGGTAAAAGTTGTGTTATGGGAAAAACAAAATATCATAAGACTTTTGATGAATATAAAGAGTGGGCTTTGAAAGGATTTTTAGACAGTTCTATTGATCCAACTGATAAAAAATATTTTGTTTCTGATTTTCCGAATACGTGTAAAAAATATTTCTTAGTATCTAACAAAGATCGAATAAAGACTGAAGCATTGACTTTTCTTTCAGAAAAAGGGTTATTCTTTAATGATGATTTCAACTTAATTAATGGTGTTGTTCTTTTTGAGAAAAAAGAGATTTCGTTATTTTTGAATCCTTTTGTAGATGAGAGTTTACTTATCCCTGAGAGTAAATTCCCAATAAGATTATTCTAAATAGTTTTGATTTTTCTTTACTATTCTTTGAACTGATATGTAGCTTATTTTGAATCCTTCTTTTTTGAGTATCTTCTCAGCTTCTCGATAACTTCCTCCTTTTTGATATGCTTTAAGCACATCAAACTTGTTGATTTTTGTTGTAATCTTTGGTCTTCCTCCTGAGTATATTCCTTTGTCTTTCTTGTTTCTGATTCCTGATTTGATGCTTTGTGATAGGTTTTTGCTGTAATTGTGGCTTTGCCAAACCATGATTTGTCTTACTACGTTCCATTTGATGTCATCATCGCTGTCTATGTTGTCATTTAGGCTTATGAATCTGCATCCGTATTTATGCACTATTCGATCCAGTTCTTCGTTTGCTATGTGTGGTTGTTGTCTTGAGAATCTTGACAGATCATAAACGATCATTACTGTGTATTGTTTCTTTCTGATTTTCTCTAGGAGAGTTTCAAACTTAGGTCTTTTTATTTGTTTGAATCCTGAAAGGTATTCATAGACTATTTCAAAGTTCCAATTAGAGTTCTGGCAGTATGTCTTGCACTCTTTGATTTGTTTATCGACATCCTGTCGGTCTTCATCTGTACTGCATCTTGCATAGATGATTGCTTTTGTCTTATTTTTTGTCTTATTCATTGTCTTATGGGGTGTCGGTAAAGGTGTCGAGATCCTTTTTTTCGGCATGTCGATTTCGACATTTTCGACATAAGTGAGTCACACTTATTTTTCATTGTTGAGCCACCTATAAGTGATTCTTTAAACGCTTCAACTATTAGAGTTACACTCTTCTCCCTACGGGAGAAGCCCATCCAATAATCTTTCAAAATCAAGCTTATTTTCTTCATTTTTTGCCTTTTTTCTCATCCCTACACACGCACACATATCGGCACAAATCAAGTCTTCCTTAAGTGTGCAGATTTTTTGTTTTTGATGCCTGGAGTATTTTTTTGATCTTCAAGCATTTTCTGAAGTTTCTTCTTGTCTTCAGCAAACATATTTACCAGGTACACGTTGTTTCTTGGTTTGCCTCCTGGCGTTATGTCTGTTTCGAACTTGTAAGGTTGTGTTTTTAGCATAGCAAAGCACCACAATGCGTAAGTTACTTGATGAGGATCTATCTTTGTCGCTTTTGAAATTCTGTTTGGACTGTACCCTTGAGGTTTCTTGTTGTTCAATCTTGCTTCAATGTATTTCTCTTTAAGAAAGTCATAGACTGCAAAAGCATTTTTCTTTGATTTCTCTTGTACCCACCAGTGACTTTCATTGAAGTAGAAAGGCACTTTGTTTGGAAGTTTTTCTTTGTTTTTGATGCTGAAACTCATCTTTATGCCTCCAATACTTCTCTTACAAATTCTTTGTTTAGTGCGATTAGTCTTCTTTTGCCAAATTTGTGAAGCTTGATTATTTCGCTGTCTTGCAATCCTTGAATTGCTCGTTCAAGAATTTGATCAGTCTTCAATAGTGGAAGTTTCTTTAAGAACTCTTCTTCAAACAGTATTCCTTCGTTTGCTAAGAGTTCTTTAAACAAGATCCATTCGTATTGATCATAAATTGTGAGCATGTCATCAGGTTTGAAATGATTCAGAACCACTTCTGAAATGATCTGACGTTGTGCAATCACATCTAATTCTATCAAGAATGATTCGAACTCATCAGGAACTTCTCGCTCCCATTCAATCTCTTTTCCATCAAGGTACTCTGGCTTTGTCAATCCCATAAAAGTTTTGAATGTTTCAATTAGTTGCATTATTATCATCCTCCTTTTCATCCTTAATAGTGTTAGATTCAAGTACGATAATGTTTACTTTTGCATCAGTTAATGCAGCTAATCTCGCATTCCTCACACTATAATCAACAAAGAACTTAGTAACAACTCCTTCAATTCCTAAAGCTTCAGCTATTTCAGAGATCCTGACTTCATGTCTGACTTCTTGAGTTGCTCTCGTATTCATTTTTGTTCTAACACTTTATTTATACTGCCTCTTCTGAGACAGTTTCTTCAGTCACTGTTGATGTTGCTTTCTTCTTGTTCTTCCATAAAACGCCAACATCACGTAACTTATCATTGATGTTCACAAATACTTTGAAGTGTGGTTGATTGCCTTCTCTGTTTTCATTTGGTAAAATCAAAATCTCTTTTTCTCCCAAAACTCCAAAGTTCATGTTTCCTTTCAGATACTCTTCTCCTTCTTGCATGTTTATCTCCTCCTTCCTTTTTGATTAAGGAATATATCATTTCAAAACCTTCCATTTTCCATGCTTAGGCTCAAAGATTTTTCCAATTTTAGATAATCTTGAGATCTCTCTTTCTACCTCTTCTTCGTTCATCTGACTTTTTTCTACAATTACTTCAAAAGGAGTGCCATCTCCAGGATCGTTTTTATTAATTATATCTGAAAAATCAAAAACACATTCTTCCTCAATAATTGCAAAACCCCTATCATTTATACATCTTAAAATCAATGCTTTTGCTTCATTCACATCCAATAAACTAGGTTTCTCTGCCAATCTTAACTTAGCACTTGCTTCTGTAAGTCTTATTACAGAAAGAATAAATCGAGAGAAGCTTTGTATGTGATTATGTTCAATAAAACTTCTTTGATTTTTACAAAACTGTCTTATTGAATTTTCTACATCTTCAGGTGTGGGTTTAAGCTCGTGCTTATTCAAAACATAATAAATATACTTTCTAAGAAAATCTTTATTTCCAATATTTTCTCCTTTATAATTATCGAGTATTTTGGAAATTATTTTATCATCTTGTGGTTTTTCAGCCTTAAGTATTAAATCAAATCTATCAAATATGTGTTTATTTATGCCTAATGACTTATGATCTACTCGATCTCTTTCTTCTTTTATGTTTCCAGCACACAAAATCTTTGCGGGTGCTTTCATTTGTTGCTGTATGTTTGCTTTGCTTATCGTAACTGTCTTCTTTTCAAGAGGTTCTCCTAATTTATCTATGTCATCCTCTTTTGCTTTGTCTACTTCATCTATGAAACACAATCCTTGACCTGCTAAGACTACTGCTCCTGCATCTAGTGCCCACCCACCTAGAAATTCATCTCTTACTACAGATGCAGTTATTCCTACTGCTGAACTTTTTGTGGATTCAACAAATACTGATTTTGGTGCAATATCGCATGCTTCTAGTGCTAAATGAGATTTGCCAAGTCCCCAACCTCCAAATATGTAAATATTTAATGATTTTCTAGTGTTAATATTTTTATTGATGTTTTCATTAGTTACCAACTGCAATAATAATGCTTTTTTAATGTGAATATTTCCCTCAACGTGTGGTGCAAATATATTTGATAAATTGGTCAATACATCATTATTTTTTGAAAATGAAAAAATATCTTCCGTATCCTTTATCGAGAGATTAATTCTTCTATCGTCTATGGGGTATATGTTGTTTATGTCTAGAATAATTTCACTTTTTGTCAGCCTTTGTCCTGTTCTTGAAAATATTGGATCTTCTTTTATTATACCTATTGATCTAACTCTATTTCCTGCTTGTAATATTATTTGATCATTACATAGATTTCCTCTAATTAAAGCATGTATTTTTTTTACTTCTATTAGATTAGTATTAGATGAGATGTCTTCAATAATTAATGACTGTACATCAATCATCTCTTTATTTATTAAATGAAATTTTCCTTTTCTTCCACAAGCACACATAGATGGTTCTTTGAATTTCTTATCTAATTGAAGTACATTTATTATGTTGCCACAACTAGGACATTCAAATTTGGCAGAGGTTGTTTGTGGTCTTACATCTGATTTTTGCCTGATTGTACCATCTATATAGCACAATTTTCCAATATGTTTAGTTCGGATGTTGCCGATAAAGAGTTCAGAGGAATTAGGCAAATCACTAAATCTAAAAGGAATATCCTTTCTCTCTTTATCTATTAATTCTACAGACATTTGAAATATCTTTAACATCTCTTCAGGATTATCTAATAAGGCATCTGCTAATTCAGGACTATATCTATAAAAATCCTTAAAATTAATTATAACAGAATCTTCTTTTTTTCCATTATAAAGAAGATTGTTTTCTTCCAAAAACTCTTTTATAAGATTAATTCTTTCTCCAATCTCATAATGTTTATATTTGGTTTTTTGTTCTTGTTCTTCTTTTTGTTTTAAATCAGAAATTATTATATTTACCTCTTTCTCCCCTTCATTTGTTAAACCCCAAATATCAACATTATTAACTCCTTGAGATTTAATTTCTATTAATTCTTCAGAAGAAAGACCTGTGGATCGACCATTTCTTTTCCTTTCTATAGCTCTTGAAATAGTATTAAGTGGAAGATTTAATTTTTTTGAAATATCAGATATTGATAATTCTGATTCATATAAACATAATAATATTTTTTCTTTAGTGGGTAAGTTGGGTAAGTTGGGTAAGTTGGGTAAGTTGGGTAAGTTGGGTAAGTTGGTAAGTGGGTAAGTATGTTTTAATTTATGGGTAACTTGCATATTTCCTGTTCTATCCTCAGAATTAGCCCGATTTGAAACATCAGGATACCCAAGATACCCATTTTTTGATTTTAATACATACTTTTTTTCTTTGAATATTTTTTCAATTTCTATTTTTTCAATTTTGGTTTTTTCATGGATATTTTGGATATAACTTTGTGAAGTTAATTCATCAGCATAAACTAGTAAATCAAGAATTTCTTTTATCTTAGAAGTTTTTTCAATTGGATCTGATGGAATTCTCTCGATTAATAAGTCAATCAAATGTTTAGAATTAGTTAATAATTGATTCACTAATTCTTTTGCCTCATCAACACTTTTTTTTGCCACATATTCATTAATATCTATTTTGTCTTTATTTTCTTCTTTTGGAAGTTCACATAAACGAATATTAGTCACTTTGTTTGTGAATAAGAATTTTGCAGTTTCTAAAGCACCTTCTTCTCCTGCTTTGTTGTCTTCGTTGTCGTTGATGATATAGACTTTTTTTAGGTTTTTAACTAGTTGTAATAGTTTTGCATGATCTTTTTTTCTAAATTGAACAGTGACTGGACTTATTGAGCTGAATCCTGATTGTATTAGGCTAATGCAGTCCGTAACTCCTTCTGTAATAATAGTATAATCTTTATTTAAGGTGTCTTCTCCATAGAAGTATTTGTTTTCAACAACTTTACTTATGTAAGGTCTTTTTTCATTTGGGCTGAATTGTTTTTTATACTTACTTTCTTCATATTTGTTATTTGGTGTGTTTTCTGTTTTTCTTGCAATAAACCTAACTACTTTGTTGTGTTTTAGGTAAGGATATATGATTCTACCTTTAAAAATAGGAATTATTGTATCTTGATATGCTGTAAAAAGTCCTGTTTTTAGTATATCTTCTCTTTGGTACTTGTTCAACAAATATGGGATTATTCTATTTTCCGTATCTGCATAGCCTATTAGAAGTCTATCAACTGTTTCATCAGTAAACCCTCTGATTCCTTTTTCAAACTCACGAATTGTATTACTTTTTATTTTATATTCATCAATATGTTTATGATAGAACTCTGCTATGTCTTTTTGAATATTAAAAACAAGCATTTCTTCTTCTTTTTCTTTTTTTAGTTCAGCAATCTTTTCCTTGCTTAGTTTTTTGAGTGGAACACCTGTCTTTTCAGATAATATGTTTAAAGCTGTTGGGAAATCACAATTCTCACTAATCATGACAAGGTCAAAAATATCTCCTCCTTTACTTGCAGGACATCCTGCACTAAAACAAATAAAGCCTTGATTGTCATAAGAAATGAAGCTATTTTTGTTCTTACTATTGTGAAACTTACACTCTCCTTGATATCGATCACCTAAGTGTTTCAGATGTATTCCATAATCTGAAGCAAGATCTGAAATCTTTATCTTACTCTTGATTTCATTCTTTATCACTTCAAAATCAAAAGATTCCATCAGAACTCACCTCTAATAGGATTTATAGTTAAGATTCCAGAAATAGATATGAGAATTTCTTGATCGAATTTATCTTTAATTGTTATTGACTCTTCAGAAATACTAATGATCATGCCAGTGTATCTGATCCTTGCATCTGGTTTTAGAAAGATTTTGACCTTAGTTCTTTCATTCATGTATTGTTTAAGTGTTTCTTTCATTCTTTCAATCGCCCCTTTTCAAATTGTTGTTTAACTTCCTAATGTTCTCAATCTATACTGATTGAGGTTGTGCTTGAAAGTTGCAGTCAGAGTATCTAATTCTCTAAGTAGCATACTTAAGCGTTCAAAATCATCGAATTTAGTGTGATCGCTTGTATTCTGCATTCTCCAAAGTAGTTTTCTCATCTCCTCATGCTTGTTTTTGCATGCGGTCGAGTAGTACCTGGATGCATCGTTATGATCTCTGAATTCTTTCATTTTGATTTCTCTTTGATTTGATTAAATGGAGATTTGCCTGGAAATGAGGATTGCAACCCCAGGTAATCTCCAAATAACAACAAAAACAATGAAAATGAGTTTTGCCTACAATGGCTATTTTCTCACGACACCTTTGAGCCAATTCTTTGCAGTTCTGTTTGATTCTGGTCGATTTTCTATGTCCCAGTGCCTCTTCCTACAAAGATCGCTACAAAATCTTGCAGAAGCGTAATAATGCTCTGATATTTTTCCTCCACAAAACCTGCATTTGTTAATGTTTGTCAAATTATTTGACCTCCAATACTAATTTTGATCCTGATCTTTGGATGATCACACTCCTAGCATCACCCACCCAATCCAAAGGTAATTTTACGAATTTTGAATAACTACCGATTGTTTGGATTTTCTCGATAATTTCTTCATTCATGATTTGCAACCTCTTTTCTTTCGAGCAAATCTTTAATCTCGTTTAATCTTTGAATTACCAGGAGTTGATTGTCTAGAAGCCTTGATCTGGAAAAATCTGAGACTGAACCATATCCGAGCATACCAGCTATTTGCTCAATTTTTTCCTTTTCTTCTTTGCTCACTCGAATCCGAATGAGATGATTTTTAGGCTTCATTTTGGCTCAAGTATCGTGTTAGGGCTTGACGACAGATTGTAGCTTGAGAGGTAAGACTAGCTTTTGCTAAAAGCTCTAATTTTTCTTTACAATTCTCATCAACTACAAACGTAATCACACGATTTTTATTCATAATAAATAATTTCGAATAAGAGCATATAAAAAAATCGAGAAGAGAAAAAATAGATAGAACAAAAATACTCCAAACCATTTCATAGAAAAAATATTATTCAGAAATTACTTAAATCTTACAAAATATTACAAACATTTATATATGGGTGTATATCTAAACTAATTATGAAAGATAAATACTTACCTTTACTTAGTATAGATGTTGCAATTATGTGTGGTGTTCTATCTTCTATAAATTCATCAGTATCTTCAGCCGGATGTAAAAGAGCAACTGTGATAAAATGGCTTCAGGAAGATGAAAATTTTAAATCTGTTTATCTTGATAGCAAAAAAACGAGACAGTCGCAAAAGAAAATTAAAGATGACTCATTTAGAGTGTATCTTTATGATAAAATAAATGCCTTTATCAAAAATAATAAGGAATACTTTGAATTTCTTGACGATCAAATTCTTCCTAATTACCAAAATCTTTATGCAATATGTTTTGAAGATAAAAGAAAAAAAACTAAGAAAACAATTGAGGAGTTGGAGAAACCAATTAGAGAACGGATGATAAAACTTTTGGAAAAACAGTTTGGTAACGAAGAACTAAGAAAAAAAGGCGAACTAAAATATTATTCAAATAAACAAAATAAAGATTTTAACAACTACATATCATTTATAGACCGACAAAAATGTATTAGAAACTTAAAGAAGCTTAGACTACTTCATGTGAAGGATCAAGAAGGGGTGGAGATAATAAAACAGACAATCAAGCTATTATCACCCAAACAGACAAAATAAAGGTAAATTTATTCCGGGTGTTCAACTAAACAAAGAAAATTATATAAAGAACCTACCACATAACAAAAAATAAGCATCCAAACAGAATACTGGTTTGGTGTCTTGATAACGTTCCGGGAATGCATTAAATTTTCGGCATGTGTTTATAAAAAAACCTTTCAGAATTGATCGGAAATCTTTCGAACGAGAAGGCGTGAAACTTATAAATTTCGAGGATATAAGCGTTTTATGTTCTTTGAAATTTTACTGGCAATCATCATCGGGGTGAATGCCGGGATAATCACAGGTCTTACACCGGGTATTCATGTGAACCTGGTTGCAATTGTCTTGGTAGGGATGGTCCCAACACTTGGATTAGTTCCAGTAAATGCAGCAATGATAATCATCAGCTGCGCACTTACTCATACATTTATCGATTCAATCCCGTCAATCTACCTGGGAGCGCCTGATGCAGACCAGGCACTAGGTGCGTTGCCAGGCCACAGGCTTCTTTTACAAGGGCTGGGACACCATGCAGTGCTTTGCACAATATATGGAAGCTTATCTACCCTTATATTATCAGTTTTATTCTTTCCTTTCTTTGTCCAGAGTATGAGATTCATCTATCCTATAATTGAAGAACATATAGAATACATACTGATGGCAGTTCTTGTTTTCATGGTCATGCGGGAGAAACATAAGATAAAGGTAATCAGCCTGATACTTGCTGCAGGACTTACAGGGATGCTGGTCTTTGAGCTGCCGCTTGCAAATCCTTTGTTCCACATGCTAAGTGGGCTTTTCGGGGTAAGCATACTTGCTGTGAGCCTGGCAGAAAAGGCAAAGATACCTTTGCAGTCAGAGGAGGAATTTTATCTTGAGAAAGGGAAAAAGGCTGTAACTGCTGCAACAGGTGTGGGTTTCTGCGCTGCATTTCTTCCAGGCCTTGGTTCAAGCCAGGCGGCAATAATGGCACAGAACATAGTAGGGGATATTGGGGACAAAGGTTTTTTGACTTTGGTTGGAGGGATAAACACAGCCAACATGGTCCTATCACTCTCCTCTGCTTATGTACTTGACAAGGCCAGAAACGGAGCGATAATAGGTGTGAGAGAATTGATAGGACAGGTCTCCTTTGAATACCTGTTATTATTCCTTTCCGTAATTCTTATTGTTGGGGGAATGGCTGCTATACTTGCTTCATACTTATCAAAGGTTTTCTCTTATCTAATACAGAAAATAGATTATGCTACTGTTGTTATAGGTGTGATCACTATAATCTTAACATTATCATGGTGGTTTGATGGCCTATTGGGACTGATTGTGCTTTTGCATGGAACTGCATTAGGAATTCTTGCAACAAAAGAAGAAATAGGGAAGCATCACCTTATGGGATGCCTCCTTATACCTGTAATATTCTATTTATCATGAATAAGATCATCTGCTTTGATTTGATTGAAATCAGAAAAATCTTGTGGATCCTTTTTCCTGATACTATCAGGGATATTGGAAAGAAGACTTTTCCAGCTGGATTCATCAAGACCGTCCACTAAACTGCTGAATGAATCTCCCTCTTCATTCCTGTGGCAGTAATGCTTATACATCCTTGATACTGCCTTTAGCATTGCAAGATAGGCATCCTTATTTGTCTCATCAGATACAGTCTTAGTTGTCGAAAGAGATTCACTGTCTATCCAGGCTACTGGTACTTTTGCTATGCATTCACTACGAATATGCTGGGCCTTTAGCATGAGTTCCAAGTCGAAAGCAAATTTTTTTTCTATCGTATCCTGAATAATATCAGTTGCAATATCGGCTTTAAATGCCTTAAATCCGCATTGAGAATCAGTTATGTATCCTATCTCAGGAAGCATCCTTTTCCATAGATATATGAAAAGCTTACCTCGGTCATTTCTTTTTCCCTGTTTGAGAACTACAGAATCATATTCCCTTCTTGATCCAATTGCCACATGGAAATTGTTATTATAGAACTTATCAACCAACAACCCAGTCTGTCCAAGATCGGTTGACAAGTCTGCATCAGTATATATTAGATAGTGATTCTCCTTTCTTTTTTGTAAGGCATACCACATGCCATAATGAATAGATCCCCCTTTATTGCTCTCATTGGTTCCAGCGAGGGTTTCGGTTGTGGGTTTTTTTCTCTTATAGCTTCTTCAAGATATAATACCTTAATGTTATCATAGCCCTTTTGATCAATAATCTTTTGGGCTAAACTCCCACTGCCTCTTGGACAGCCATCATCTACCATAAGCAATTCCCATTGAACTTTATTATTTGAGTCAAATAGCCATTTTAACTGGTCATTTTTTACATTGATAAAATCTTCCCCATCAGGATGCTCTTGCTTGCTTTTCATCCTGACATCCTCATGATACATGGCATGGATTACTGAGACGTGTATAGGGTTATCAATTCGTTTTATTTTCTCCTTGGATTCTGCAAGTTTCATAGCAACATGAAAGAATAATGGGAAACCCTGATTATTAACATACTGTTTTATATCTGCTAAGGAATCAGTTTCAAGTATGTAATCCGCAAGTTTTCTTATGTTTGTCAATGTTGGTTCACAATGTATCATAGAGTCACTTGAACCTTTGTAGAATTCCTTTGCCCTTATATCCTCGACCAATTAAGTCGTTGAGCTATAAAATATATTGGCTTCAAACATAATTCTAGATTGTGAAAGAGTAGTTTATAAAACTATCTCATTAAATAACAAATTCGATTATTAATTGACCCACCAGTTCTAGAATAGGTATTAGAGATGTATTGTTCGGATTTGTCAAAGGTTATTTTCAAAAAAAAATAGAAAAGCATCATATGATGCCTTCTTATACATTTTGTTGTAATTATCTTTTCTTCCTTCGGAAGATAGATGTAAGTGTTGCACCGAATGCTGCGCCAACACCTGCTGCAACAAGTGCTGCCCTTTCAGGATTCTTCTTGACATTAGCTCTTGCTTTCTTCAGCTCTTCGTTTGTCTTCTCTTTTAGTTTTTGCATCTCTTTTTTAGCCTTTTCCTGAGCTTTAGCTATCTCTTTTCTTGCTTTTTCCTGAGCAGCCTGTACCCTTTTCTTTTCTGCTTCAGTCTTGCTAGCTTTCTTTGTTGCGGTTTTCTTAGTTGCCGCTTTCTTTGTTGCAGTTTTTTTGGTTTTAGCCTTTGGGCTAACTTTTGTTTTTTTTGCTACCATAAAATCACCTCGATTTTTGTTTGAACAACAGCACTGCTACCAGTGCCAGTAATCCAATAAACATGAATGACCAACCAAGGGTCAGGATTGTATAATCTGAAAGCAACAATACGAATGCAATAAGGATGAATATTGTTGCAACAGTGAAGATCGTACCTGCATATAAGGTATTCAGAATCCTGTCTTCAGTGTCAAATATTGCCTGGCGAACCTGAGCAACAAAATCCTGCATCGAGTCCTTGAAAAGATTCAGGACAATCCCTGACCAGAAATCATGCTTTTCTTCTTTGGCTTTCTTTGCCATTTGTATAATCTTATTTCCCATATTTATAAACATTTTCATTAAGCTTAAATAAAATCCATGAATCTAAGGTATTATGTTCGTAAAGATAACAGAAAAAAAAGATTCATCATATATCCTGTTCGATGGATACAGAACAAGAAAAGCATCATGTGATGCTGATCTTTCCAAGGGAGAGATTGTATTCTTGGAAGGAAAGAAAGCAATAGACCTTGATTCAGCTATAAAGGCACGGATAATGGATATACCGGGGATGCATGAGGTATGCAAGACTCTCATAAAAGCTATGCTTGAAGGTAAACAGATCTTTCTTAGGCATCATGCAGATGCTGATGGGATCTGCGGGGCATTATCTTTAGAAAGGGTTCTTCCGGTCAAGATGAGACTACAGTCAAGAAGACCTGCTTATGACGATTCAGTATTAAGAGAGATGGGCATGATGCAGAATGGGCTTGTTGTCCTTATTGATCATGGATCAACTCCTGACAGCCTATTTGCCCTTCAGGTGCTTGAAGAGGCAGGCATAGATTACTGTATCATAGACCATCATAGGCCTGTTGCAAGGGAACTTTCACAACAGGTGAATTCCGAGGAGTACACTGCAGGCATGCTGGCTTTTGAGATTGCACAGGTAATAAACCCAACAGAGGATTATACGCTGCCTGCGATATCAGGTATAGGAGATAAGTCTCCTGTGAGAATCTATGCTGATAAATGCGGCAAAAATGATGAAGAGCTCAAGCAATATGCACTTGCCCTTGATTTCATGGCGTTCATGGGGGGAAAAAGCTACCTGCAGATAATACGAAACAAAGGGCTTGCAAGAACAATGGCCCTTGAAGCTGAAGACAGGATAAATGTATTCCTTGCCTCCGCAGAGATAAAAGAGGAAAAGATAGGAGATGTCACAGCCGTAAAGGTAGATCTTCAAGGTCTTGAGAGGAGGTTCCCTAATGCAGGCAAGATAGTTGGTCATCTTCTTACACGTTATGAGGAAGCTTTTGTCATGGGGGTGCTTGAGGACCATATAATAATAAGGTCAAATGCAGGACCAGATATACAGGCGATAGTCGAAAAACTTGAGTTAAATGGGGGAGGCCACGCAAGGGCAGGAACAATACATTTTGAATCAGGCAGGAGTGAATTGATTATAAAAAGAATAAAGGGATTATTCTAGGTAAGGCCTGAGCTTTTGGCGGTATAACAAGGGATAATTTTTCAAGACTCTTGATACTGCTTCTTTTAGCAGATGTTTTGGATAATGGCGCATAGATAGTATTTTCATTACAACCTCTGGTTTGCGAAGGTCAAACTGCGATATTATTGCCACCAACTGGCTTATGTAAAATTCGTCAACTTTTCTTTGGGCTTCTTCAAAGGATTTCTCAACAATCTTTTCTTTCCAACCGCTTTGCAGCATCTGGGACTTTATCCGGGAGGGGTCATATCCTTGCATCAGGTTCTGCTGGATATACCCTACCAACCGGAGATTTGCCTGAGGAGGGCTTACTAAGCCTATCTTCTCCAGATATGGTTCTATGTAAGGCTCATCGCGCATATAATATAGCGCACCTCCACCAACAAGCAATACCACGATTATTATTCCAATAATCAAGAATGAGCCTAAGTTGCCTGGCTCTTCTATTTCTGGTTCTGTTTCACAAGGGTCACAGGGACCCCCGCAATCAACATCTTCTTCGCCCTGGTTCTGGACATCATCATAACAGGAGGGTTCTTCTTCGCAAGGGTCACAGGGACCCCCGCAATCAACACCTTCTTCGCCCTGGTTCTGGACATCATCATGACAGGAGGGTTCTTCTTCGCAAGGGTCACAAGGGCCACCGCAATCAACATCTTCCTCGTCTGAATCCTGGATACCATTATCACAGGAATCACATGACCTTTCCTCATCCGGTCTGGCATTGTTACACCCATTAAGATCTGTGCATTCCCTATACTGTGTGCTTGCTTCACATTCTGACCATTCAGTGCAATTCCAGTCCGGTTCGCAGGTGCATTGACCGCAGTCATCAGGGCAAGTGCTGCAATTCTCGATGGAATCACAGGTCCCATCCCCACAGAAGAAATTATATTCAACTTCTATCTCCCCTGAATAATTATAAGGCTCGAGATCCAGTGTAGTGTTACAGGTGATGTTATAGGAAAAATTTCCGGTCTCATTGAATGTGTGTGAGTGATAGAATGTATCATCAGTCTCCATCCTGAATGTCTTATTGCCAAGAGTGAAATGGCATGAGCCGTTGTAATCGGAAAATAGCTTATCATAATAGCGATAATCTGCAAAAAATAAGATCGGTTCTTGTGCATATGCACTATCGTTTACTGTTATGTTAAAAGAAGTCTTTTCAACAAGCTCATATTCTGTCAGGTACTTTGCCCTGAACCTGAAATCCTCACCTTCTTCCTCTATAAGAACCTGGTTCATACATTCACCTATACATGGCTCATCTTCTCTTAGAAGACCAGGATCATCAAAATCATTGCTATAGAATGTTATCTCAGGCCATGGTTCAAGATCATGAAGCCTTTCGATTGTTACATCAAGATAATGCTTTTCAAGTGTTATTCCTTCATCAAGATTCAAACCTGTGAAATTGATGCATATATTGGTAAGGTTTATCATGCCTATACCTGTTATCTCAAGAAGGGCATCGCATTCATTGGAAGCATCCCAATAAGTCAGGTTTGTTGTAGAACCATTGAATTTATTGTAGATAGGATCATTATCTTTTTCTTTACTTGATGTCTGAATATCAAAATAAACCTCAGGTGAATTCATTACGACATCAAAGCAATATACAGGGATATTATAATCGCTTTGAGGTGATAATCCTGTTATTGTTACCAGGTGGGTCTTTCCCATTTTAAGGATGTCAGTGAAATTTGATCCAGAAACAAATTTATAATGCTCATAAGCATCCTGAAAATCCATATCCGGTACATCTTCCTGACTATAGCCTGGCCTTATCTCATATATATTCTGCTTAAGACGTCCATAGCAAGGCTCATCTGTCCTGAAACGGAGTGTCACATTGGTTGGGTTAGTCTCATAGGTTTCAAGGTTTGTTATCTCTGGTTCTTTCTTATCGATTATGCTAATATTTACATCCTTCTTTATCTCTTCGTATTGATTTGAAGCAGTTATTGTTGTAACGAAATGACTTATAGTCTTTGTATAATCATCGGGAGGTGTCCATGTCCCAGGTCTCTGAAAAGGACTGTCAAAAGAAAGGGTGGCATTACCTGAAAAATTATATGAAAGCACCAATTCCTCTCCTTCATATCCATACACATGTTTCCTTACTGAAAGATTTATGGGATAAGGAGACTCAACAGTAACATCCATGTAGGTTTGGTTGGAAAGGCCCTGCGGGTCTGTAACAGTAAAGACTATTGTCTCTGTTCCAACCCATTCGGGTGCTGTGATTGTTGCATTGTTCCCATTCATCTCCAGTTCAAGGTTCTGAGTTTCTGCATCCCACATGAGGTCTGAATCAGGGGATTGGGAATCATAGACATAATCATCCAGATCAATTGTTACTGACTCTCCAAAAGAGAGGGTTGCTCCGGTTATGTTGATGACCTTAGGTGCCGTATTATTAGTGGAGTTTTGGACTGCAAAACCAGTAGGATGGGTTACAGATTGTAATGAAAGAACGAATATGAAGAGTCCTGCAAGTATTATAACTACTGAGAACAGGGTGAATGGGTCCCTTTTCTGTTCCACAAGTTCTTCTAGGCTAGCCATTTAGTATCATATCAACCTTCAGATCGTCTGCTTTTGCTCTAAGATTATTTGCAAGGTCATTGAGTTCTTTCTTGCCTTTACATTGCACAAAAAGGATAAGATTGTAGTCACCTGTGGTCTCGAGTTTCCGGATAATGGATGGATGAGATATCGATTGAGAGGCCTTAAGATATATTATAGCTTCAAGAAGACCAAGTTTTTCAGTATCGATGAGTGTTGTATATCCTTTGATGATGTTTTCCTTTTCAAGACGCTTGATGCGATTCAGTATGGTGACGCTTGAGACTCCAAGGTGGGATGCGATCTCCTTGTAGGTTAGACGGCCGTTAGCCTGCAATAATTCCAGAATTTGTTCATCCACAGTATCAGGAGCCATGATTTAGGATTGATTTGCATTTAGAACTTTATAAATCTTACTGTCTCTGATTAATTTAATTAATTATTTCCTTTTTATTATTATCTAAGTTAATTTTTTAATTTAATTTTTAATTTTATTAATTTTTAGAAGAATTTAGTTAATAATAACAAGTATTAATGAATAAAATAGAAAGATAATTAAGTCCAGAGAGAGAGATTCGATTTAAAGGCGTTCAACTATCAGGTTTCCAGACTCGTACCTTCGTAAACCATAGTTGAATAAGGATATTGATACGACTAAGAAGACCAGCACTACAGTAATTAGCATCATGAACCAGAAAAGGTCAAAAGAGGCAATTAATTCAACAGGGATGCCTGTGACAAAGCCTGCAGGGATGATTGTCAAGAGAATCAATTTGGCAAAGCCTCCGAAAATGGAAAGAGGGTAGGTTGTAAATGTGATTAATCCCATCACCATGTTTCTTTCAAGAGAACGGGAAGACCCGAGAAAGAAACCCATGGAACCGACCAGTATACAGAAACTTAATGTGAGGATCGCACCCAGTACTGTTACCAGCAGGAAAAGAGGGACATCATTCAGGTCGATTGCAAAAAAGGCAAGGATTATTCCAAAAATAAGGTCACCTAATGCTCCTAGTGGAAACCGACTGACCAGAGCATGCAATAAGGGATTAACTGGAATGGCAAGGTAAAAATCCAGAGCTCCCTGTTCTATCATTGTTGCAAGATGACCGCGGTTTCCAAAAAAGATACCGCTCAGCCCCCATGAGATAGTGGCGACAGCATACAATTGCAGGATGTTGTGAAAGTTCCATCCCTGGATACTGTCAAATTTTGTTAGGATGATGTACCAAAAGAAGATCCATACTACATTATTGACCATCATCCCAACTACAGCTATGAAAAAGTTGGTCCGGTATTCAAGGGCACTGGAAAGGTTATTCTTGAAATACCACCAGACTACCTGTGCATTCTTTATTATGTCAGCCGCCATGTATCTGTACCTTTTTTGAGGCCTTTACATAGATCAAGGTTATGATAAGTATGAGTATGCACCCCCAGAAAAACTGGAGGATCAAGGCTTTTGTGAATAGATCTGCAGTGAAGTTGACGAAAAGACGAGCTGGGAAATACGGGACTGTTGCAAAGGGAAGGCTAAGAGATAGTTTTTCAAGCCAGCCGGGATAGAATTCAAGAGGGATCAGCATGCCTCCAAGAGTAAATATTATTTTTGAATATATCAACTGGAAGCTTTTAGTATCCTCAAACCAAAAGGCAAGCAGCCCGATTATAACAAAGAAAAGAAAATTCAGGGATATGGCTGCAAGAATAATTATAGGCACCAGGATCGTTGCTGGTGAAAGGTTTATTGGTCCGACAAAGAGAAGAGTGATGATTGCTCCAGTTAGGAATGCCACAAAAAAACGCATGAAAGCCCTTCCAATATACTGGGAATACTTGAACAGGACATAATTATAGGGTTTATTCAGACTATAGGCAAGATGCCCGCTCTTGACTTCCTGAGATATCTCGTCAGCCACCCTTGAATCTGAGAATATTATAGATTCTGACATGACAAGATACCATATCATCATGGGAAGGGTGAAGCCGTCTATGACTGAGCCACCTCCATAGATAGTGGTCCATAGACTGATGAATACAAACATGAGAATTGCCATGAAAAAAGAAGAGCCTACAAAATCCATAACATAGGCAAGGCTGTTCATCCAGGTGGTCCTGACCACATAGCAATACTTAGTTAGTTCCATAAATATCCTCAATGATATCCTCTATTGGAGGATTTGCAATGTTGAGATCTATTATTGAGAATTTCTCTGTCAGGTCCTGCAGCAGGGACTTTATTGTGCGCTTGCTTGTGTCAAGCTCTAGTTTGAAGGAAAACTTTGCTTTCTTGAGTATCCTTGTGTGCTTAAGCTTCACAGAACTAACCGCGTGATCACAAAGAACTGATATTATCTTCCTGTTGAGGTAGTTCTGGCGCATATCCTTGATTGAACCTTCATAAACAATCTTACCGTGATTTATGATGAATATGCGTTTGCAGATCTTGTCAATATCCTGCATGTCATGACTGGTTAATATTATACTCAATTTCTCTTTCTTGTTGATATCTTTTATGAAAGAACGGATCCTTTTCTTTGTGGTTATGTCAAGACCAATACTGGGTTCGTCCAGAAACAGTATTCGAGGCTTATGGAGAAGAGATGCAACTATCTCTGCGCGCATTCTTTGACCCAAAGAAAGCTTTCTGACAGAAGTATGCAAGAATTCCTCCAGTTGGAAGTATGACACCAGTTCTTTTAGCCTTTTATGATATTCTTTCTGATCCAGCTCATAGATGCGGGAAAACAGGTCAAATGTGTCGATAGCAGGAAGATGATACCATAACTGAGGCTTTTGTCCGAAAACAGTCCCTACCTGGAATGCCAGTTTCTTTCGTTCCTTTGCAGGATTAAGGCCGTTAACCCTCAATGTACCCTTATCACTATGGAGAATTCCGGTGAGCATCTTAAGCGTGGTGGACTTCCCGGCGCCATTTGGGCCTATGAGGGCTACCAGTTCTCCTTCCTTTATCGAGAAGGAGATGTTGTCAACAGCTTTGACGTGATTGTATTGTGGCTTTACAAAGGATTTAACGCTGCCCAGTAGACCCGGTGCCTTCTGCTTGGCACGGAAATGCTTAGTCAATCCATCTACATGAATGCCTTTCATGGAAATCGAATAGGAGTTGGAGATTTAAAAAGCTTTTTAAGAGAATCTGAAAGATCTCCGCACTTATGAGTGTCGATTCATAAGATTTATAAAAAATATGGGTTTCCGGATAGTGGAGGGGTATTAATGAGTAAAAAGAAATCAAATGTTAAACTTAAAAGGAAAAAAAACGACAACAATATCTGGATTTTTACAAGCGCAATATTAGGAGTGCTGCTTCTAGCATCAATATTTACTTCCGGTTTTGGAACTTGCCCAACCGCAGGAGTTATCGCTGAAGTGGACCATATGGTGGGACAGGCAAATGATACCACACTTACTCAATCATGGCAGACGGTTAAAGAGGGTGTAATGACTATGGAAAAGGAACCAGTTGAGAGTTCCGGAGAACAAGTATCCTTACAGATGTATGTGATGAGCCAGTGTCCTTATGGAACACAGGTTGTTGATGCAATCGCACCTGTAAAAGAAAAACTTGGAGATTCACTTGATCTTTCTATCGATTACATAACATATCCTACTGAGATGTATCCTGAAAAGGAAGACGAGTTCTGTGTCAGCGGAATGTGCTCAATGCACGGAACAAGTGAGGTCAAAGGAAATATTGTACAACTATGTGCAATGGAACATAATCCTGAGAAATACCTTGATATGCTTACATGCATGAACGAGAACATGAATGCTATACCTGACAACTGGGAAGCCTGTGCTGAAGGGCTTAATGTTGAAGAGATCAGGTCATGCTATGAAGGGGATGAAGGAAAAATGCTCCTGAATAACAGTGCTGCAAAAGCGCTTAACGCTGAGGCGAGCGGAAGCCCTACAATATTTCTGGAAGGCGAAAAATACAGTGGCGAACGATCAGAGATGGATTTCATGAGATCAGTCTGCAACTCTTTTGAAGAAAGGCCTGCTGCATGCGCTGATGTTCCGGAACCTACAAAGGTGCCTATGACAATTGTAAATGCAGAGGACTGTGAGAACTGTGATTCTTCACAACTTATTGGTGTGATAAAGGGATTGTTCCCTGGTGTTGAGGTCAATGAGGTTGAAGCAACCTCTGATGAAGGGAAGGCACTCATCGAACAATACAATATTGAGGTTGCGCCATCATTCCTTTTTGAAACATCCCTGGATGAGACTGAAGCATGGGGACAGAGGCAAGACCTGGCTCGCGCTTTTGAAAAGATTGATGACAAGTACAAGCTAAGGGATGACCAGACAGGAGCCACCTATTTCATTGATGAAGAAAAGCGAAAAGAACAAGAAGAGATGATGGAGAACTATCCACAACAGAATCTTGAAGTGCTTGGATATGATTCAGAGAAACCAAGGCTTGACTATTTTGTGATGGCTTTTTGTCCATATGGGAATCCTGCGGACGAGGCAGCAGCAGAACTACATGATGCTTTTGGTGACAAGGTAGAGATTGTACCACACTATATCCTTGGTGTTTCAGGAGATTCAATAGAGTCACTGCATGGAGAGCAGGAAGGAGACCAAGGAATACGTGAACTATGCGTACTTGAGGAATTTGGAGAAGAAGAGTATTATGAATTTACTCTTGCAGCAAATGAGCAGTGTACATCGCAGAATGCTAACTCATGCTGGGAGGATGTAGCTGCATCTGTCGGGCTTGATACAGAGCCAATCAAGAACTGCATGGAGGATAAGCTGACCTTGGCACAAGAACAAGCAGATCTCAATAGCCAGATAGTTACCCTACAGCAGGGTCAACTGGTACCTCCTTCAGCATCCCCTACATTCCTTGTCAATGGTGCTGCATACAGCGGCGGCAGGGATGCTGAGAGTCTCAAGGCAGCATTGTGTGCTGAATTTGAGAATGCTCCTGCAGTTTGTGATGAAACATTATCACAGGATACTGAAGCAGCAGGCACCTGTTAATTTTTTATTTTTTATTTGGAGGTTCTAATGATCAAAAGATTCATGGGAAAACTTGTGGGAAAAACTTTATTCTATCCAGGCTGTATTACAAGTACTGAAATTAAAGAGAACTATCTGAAGATACTTGAATACCTGGGTTATGATGTGGTTGAGATAACTGAACTTAACTGCTGTGGAGGGCCTGTTATTTCTGCAGGATATGACTCTGATTTCTATGATCTTGCACAGAAAAATAAAGAAAAGTTGCAGGGTATCAAGAGGATAATAACTAACTGTCCGGAATGTGCTTTCATGTTCAATACATATTACAAGATACCTACAGAACATATCTCTGATATACTCTATAAACACAAGGACAGGTTTGATAAGACTCATGAAGAGCCCATCTCTTATCATAGGCCTTGTCACCTGAGAAAAGCGGGGATTGATGCGCCAGAGAAACTGCTTTCCCATATAGGCTATGAGGTTGTCCCATTACCTGACCAATGTTGCGGGGCAGGAGGAGGGCTGAAAAGAAACAAGCCGGAGATTGCAAACAAGGCAGCCAAGGCCAGGCTATCCCAATGCAGGACAAACAAGATCATAACCTCATGCCCATTATGCTATCAACACCTTAAGGAGAATGCAAGCATCAAGGTCATGGAACTCTCGGAGGTCCTGAAATGAGGAAACTGATTGAACTATTCAAGGAGGATATCTCTTTTGATACTGACGAATTCATGGCTTATTCTACTGATGCATCACAGATAAAAGGAGAGCCTATAGCAATAGTGTGGCCAAGAAATGTAGAACAGATCCAAAAGCTTGTACAGATTGCATTAAGGAACAAGCATACACTGGTTCCAAGAGGTGCAGGGACAGGCCTTGCAGGAGGATGTGTTCCACAGAAAGCTATCGTTGTTGATATGTCAAAGATGAACAAGATCGAGTCAATCAATGTGAGGGATAACAAAGTTACTGTGCAACCAGGAGTGGTCATATCTGATCTCAACGAGAAGCTTGACAGTTATGACTTGTTCTTTCCTGTGATACCTGCAAGCCATACTGCATGCCAGATAGGAGGTATAATCTCAACCAACGCTGTAGGGACAAGGGCGTTAAGGTTTGGCAGGACCTGTGACTGGGTTCATGAAGTAAGGATTGTTGACGGGGGAGGTAAGCTTCTGAAGGTCAGGCCTTCTGACATATGCGGAACAGAGGGGATCCTGGGGATAATAGTTGAGGCAACACTTAAGGTAACCGAGCCTTTACCACAAACAACCCTTACAATAAGAAAATACGACCATGTGGATGAGATTGATTTCGGTGAGTTCTCTGATGCGATTGCACTTGAGTTCATAGATAAGCTCTCTGCTGAAATGCTTGACCTTGAGCCTGCATATTACCTCTTTTCAGAATATGAAGAGAAGGGTGAAATAACAGATCCGGAAAGAATAAAGGAATTATGGGGACTAAGGAAGAGACTTGGACCCCTGCTCACAACAAAGCGTTACAAGATCAAGGAAGATCCTAAGATTCCTTTAGAAAACATGGGAAAATTCATCAGGTGGGTAACAAACAATAAGATTCCGGCTTTCGGACATATAGGGGTGGGAATACTACACCTTAGATTCAGGAAAGAGCAGGAAAAACTGATCAGACAGATGTTTGAAAAGGTTATAGAACTTGGTGGTTCAGCAAGTGGAGAGCATGGAATCGGACTTGCAAAAAAACAGTATGTTGATCAGAAACGTATACGGGAGCTTACTGCATTGAAGGAGAGATTTGATCCTGAAAAGGTATTCAATAGAGGTAAGATATATGACTGATGCCCATAAATGTGTAATGTGCGGGATGTGCAAGGCTAGATGCCCTGTTTTCCGGGCGACGCATAATGAATTATATTCTCCAAGGGGAAAGGCTATGCTTCTTAAGGAAGAGAAGGAATCTGCAACGTTCTACATGTGTACCTTATGTGGAGCATGCACAGAGATCTGCGCGTCTGATGTTGATTTTGAGGTGCAAAAAGTGCGCAGGGAACTTGTCAGAAAAGGGATAGAGACTGAAGCAAACAAGAAGATGATCGAGAACGTGAGAAAGTATGGGAACCCTTTTGGAAAAGAATAAAGATGTGTTAGCATTAGTTATTGCCGGAGTCCTGGTCATTGGGATAATCACACTTTCAATCGTTATTTCTGTCGACTCGCCAGTAATCGAAGAGGCGCTTGCAAGGGTGCAGACAAACCACTCTGATGTGGTGGTCACTGCTTTTATAGATTATGATTGTCCTGCCTGCGCAGAGACTTTTGATCTTTTACGCCAACTTGCATATGATTATCCGGAAATAGTGGTAGAGATCAAACAATTCCCGATATCATCAGGGGGCTTTGAAAAGGCAGTCGTTGCTGAATGCGCAAGGGATGAGGGAAGATTCACAAAGGTGTCAGAAAAGCTTTTTGATGGAGAAGAGATTGATATAAATACTAGTGATTGCGGGGAAGAAAGAGTCAAAAGACACATGATTGAGGGGGATGAAAGGCTTGTGAGCGGGACACCTACCCTTTTTATAAATGGTGTTGAGATGCAGGGTTTAAAGGATTATTCGATAATCAAGCAGGAGGTTAAACATGCTATCAGAGATTCAGGCAACAATTGATACATTAAAAAAACAAGGCATCAGATTAAGCGCACCGGTACTTGTTGACCTGGTAGGCCTTATCATATTCATATTCGTGAATTCAATCTATATAAAAAAGATAGTTGCTGCTCTGACCTCATTCAATGTGCATGTCTCAAGGAACATGGAAGCGATCATGGGAGATTTGCTCACAACAAAGGATATATTCAGCATCATGTCAAAATATCCTTTGATTGCCAATGATCTTTCAACTGTATTTTTCCTCACATTTCTCATGTTTGTGAGTTGCTTTATCATCTACTGTGTTTTCCAAAGCGTGAGCTGGTTTTTTGCTTATCGGTTTACAGGGCATAAAGTGTCTTTGTCCCGGTTCATGCTAAGGTTTAGTGTTGTAAACATTCCATGGGTCTTATTGCTTTTATTGGGAAGCTTTATTTCTCTTATATTTGATATACGGGCAGCACTTTCAACAAGCCCGGTATCATTCAATAATATCTTTACTAGCATTCTAATGTTCTTTTTAGTCTACATAGCTCTTGTCTCATACACCCGGCTCGATAAAAAGAATCCGTTTAAGGCACTGAAAAGCATTGCAAGAAAGAGATTATTCCTGGGTTACGTTGGCGGTTTTGCATTATTCTTTGGAACAGTATTCTTGTTCAGCCTGGTACCGATCCATGCTATCCAGCTTATACTGGAAGTATTATTCTTACTTCCCCTTCTTACCGGACTTCGTGTCTTTTTCCTTAAACTTTCCAAGAACTGATTCCCCTGCCCGGACACGTTGGCCTTTCTCTACTGTGAGAGGGATCTTGCCAGGCAGTATGACAATAAGCTGGCTTCCTAGATTTATCAGGCCATATCGTTCTCCGGTATTGTAAGTGTCACCTTTCTTGGCATGGCATACAATCCTTCTGGCAATGATTCCTGCAACCTGGATAACCTTTATCTTACCAAAGGAAGCCTGAAGGGTGAGCTCAACTTTCTCGTTCTGCAGGCCTGCTTCAACCGAATTTACTGGCTTGAATGAACCTTTTTTGTGGATTACAGAAAGGACCTTACCTCTGACAGGCATCCTGTTGATGTGAACATCAAGGGGGGACATGAATATTGATATAACCTTACATGAAGAAGAGATATCGGAACATAATGTTTTGATCTTTCCCATGTATCTTTTTGGTATAATAAGCTCTTTGTCCTTGGTGTCTATAATATCCAGTATGATTCCATCTGCAGGGGATACAATCACGTTGCCTTCAGGGATGTTCCTATGAGGATCTCTTAGGAAGTAGAATCTCCAGAAAACAAGAAATCCAATGATTACCGCACCAAGAAAACCACTTATCCATAATAGCACTGTCATATATTATGAATGATGGCATGGCTTAAAAATATTTCGAGCATCAAGCCATCAGTGGATGGTCAAGGGCGATATGAAACTATCTAACGTTTTTTTTGAAGAAAATCAAAAAGAGGGTTATCTAGAGGATGATTTAAATATGAGGGGAAGGTCTTTTTACGCATGAAAGAAGAAGAAAGAAGGATTCTTGAAAGTAAGCATGGTACACTTCTTCCTACAGACCATAATGAGCACCCTGTATATGAAGCAAGGGAAGATAGTGATATGCTCAAGAGGCATATAAAAAATTATGCGAAGGGCAAGATACTTGACATGGGGACAGGGTCAGGAGTGCTTGCAAAAGAGGCTTTAAAATATGGCAAAGTTACTGCTGTGGACAAGAACCCAAAAGCTGTACAATATGTAAGGGAGACCTTGGATATTGAGTCCTTTGAGAGTGACCTTTTCAGTGAGATTGATGATAGATTTGACCTGATAATATTCAATCCGCCATATCTTCCGCAGGACCCGGGCGTTGAGGACATGGCACTTTTCGGCGGGAAGAAAGGTTATGAGGTCAGTGTTGATTTTCTTGACCAGGCCGCAGACTACTTAAAAAAAGAAGGAAAGATACTGTTCCTTTTCTCAAGCCTTACAAAAAAAGATAAGATAGAAGAAGCACTGGTCCATAATATGTTCACCTGGAAAGAGGTTGAAAAGAAGCATATTTTCTTTGAGGATATCTATGTTTATATTATAGAGAAGACAAGCACACGAAAGGAGATAGAACCTTACGTGAGTGATATAAAGTACCTGGCAAAGGGAAAGAGGGGAATCGCTTATACAGGAAGATACAAGGGAGAGAAAGTCACCATAAAGACCAAGAGGAGTTCAAGCAAAGCAAATAGACTGGGATTTGAAGCTGAGTGGCTGAAGAAGATCCCTTTTGCACCTGAGCTTGTCTTTGCAGGGAAGGATTACATAGTTTACAGGTATATAGACGGAATTCCAATGAAAAAGTTCATGGAAGATGCAAAACCAGAGAAAATATACAAGGTTATAATGAGGTTGCTGGAACTTGCTTATGAACTTGATAGGATGGGGATAAGCAAGGAGGAGATGCATCGGCCGTTCACAAATGTTTTGGTGTCTGATGAGCCGTACTTGATTGATTTTGAAAGGGCACATTATACTCAACAGCCTAAGAATGTCACCCAGTTCTGCCAGTTCCTGCATGGATTCAAAACGTTTCTTGGTCAAAAGGGAATCAAAATAGATAAGATAACATCTGCTGCAAGAAAATACAAGGAAGATAAGGATATAACCAAGGTTAGATCATGCGTTTCCCTACAGAATATTTAAATAGGAAGGTAATATTAAACCATTGAGGTGAAAATAATGGACCCAACATTTACAGATCCCAATGCAATGGCAGGAATCATGGGAGCTCTTGCAGGAGTAGCTATATTTGTAGGATTGATAGCAATCGGTGTGTATGTATACATGGCTTTTGCAATGATGAAGACAGCGCAACGATTAGGCACACCTAATGCATGGCTTGCATGGATACCTATTGGAAATATGGTATTAATGGCAAACATGGCAAAGATGCACTGGTGGCCTGTCTTATTGATACTGATTGCATGGATACCAATTATCGGATGGATTGCAGGCTTGGTATTGGCAGTGTTTGCTATAATCTGGCAGTGGAAAATATGTGAGGCAAGAAACAAGCCTGGCTGGTGGGCAATTCTCCTTATAATCCCTTTAGTCGGAAATATCTGGGGACTCGTTATGTGGGGAATCCTTGCATGGTCCAAACAATAGTTTTATAAAACCTTTATTGTTTTCTTTTATTATTCGCGTCGGTAGTCTAATGGCTAGGATAAGGGCCTTCCAAGCCTTTGATCCGGGTTCGAATCCCGGCCGACGCATCAATAGATTGTAATTATCCATATTATCAATAGATGCAGCGGGTAAAATACGTAGAAGAAATATCTTGGAAGGCTTATTCTCCAGGGAGGATCCCACCTGGTAAGAAATACACCCAATAATGCAAGGCTATTGTACCAGACACTAAGACTTTTGAGGAATATGATCATTGCATTTCCTATAAGGGGAGATATGCGAAAGAAGAGTATCATGAATACTCCCAATATGCCATAATCAACAGTAAGAAAATAATCCAGGCCGTAAACCAAGATTGAATACGGTACCAGGAAAAGTGGATTCTTCTCATTAAGATAAAGTGCACCCAGTCCAAGGAGAAGGGTGAAAAGGATGTTCAGTTCCGGCCAAAGGAGCCAATAGATCGGCTGTGCGATGATAGCAAAAAGAAATAGGCGGAAAGCGTACTTACCAAGGTTGCTTGTCTTCTCGAATCCAAGGGCAATATGGTAAGCAAATATGGGAAAGCATAACCTTCCTACAGCCCTGAATGAATGGTATAATACTGGATTTAATGAATCTGAGAATGCACTTGCTACATGGTCTATGACCATGAGGACAATCGCTATAAGTTTTAAAAAATCATTTCTCATTTCTTTATTATGTACGTAGGGTAGGGTATTTTTATGCCTTCCTTATCAAACCTTTTCTTTATTTTCTCGTACAATGAGCATTTGAGAAAATAGCCATCAGTTGCATTGGCAGTCCATACAAAAAGCCTGAGCCGCATGCCGTAGTCACCAAGCTCATCTAAACTAATCCTGTAGAGGTCTCCACTTGGAAGAAGAAGGTGTTCGCTCTTGTTGTCGATGAACAAAGGGTCCTTGACTACTTCTTCAGCAATTATCTTTTTTGCAAGATCGATCTCTGAATCATAACTAATAGTGAAATCTATAAAATTCATCTTTTTCTCATCAGAGATACTATCATTTACAACTTTCTCTTCTGCTATTATGCCGTTAGGGATCATGAGGCGCTTGTTCTTGAGTGTCCGGATGGATGTATGCCAAAGGGTGATGTCCTCGACAAAACCTAGCTCTCCAGCAATCTTGATACGGTCACCAATCCTGAAGGGCTCGAACATGGAGATGAAGATGCCTGCAACAAAGTTTGCAAATATCTTCTGAGTGGCAAAACCCACTATAAGGGCAATGACTCCTGCACCCACAAAGATGGAATGGGATATCTCTTTTAGTTCAGGGATTGTTGAGACTATCAGGAGAATACCTATGATGTAGATTGTAGATACTATAATACGGCGGGCCATGTTGAACTTGGTCTGGTCCATTATGGGTATGTCACAACCAAAATGAAAGCGGTGATGGTAAAGGTTAGAGGTGGTTTTTGCATATGCGCGGCGCATTATACTATTGACAAAGTTTGCAGAAATGATTGTTATTATGGCGATCCCGCCTATGAGGAGAACCTTGCTATGAAGAAAAAAATTGACTATGTCCATTTAACACCCCTTTTAAATCTAATGCGATTAAGTTCTTTAAATATTTTGGGATAAAACTTTTAAAAGAAAGAGGTATTATGGTTAAGATGGAGTACCAGCGAATCGTGGATCTCAAGTATCCTAAAGACAGGATGATTGTTGTTGATCTGGAATCTAAAGAGGAACTTGATAAGATAGAGTCTGACAAGCGGTTCGTTATACGGGTGGAACTTCTGATGGACGGGACATACCAGGATTATTATTATGTGTTTCTGGATACCTTTGTCTATCGCTACAGGACACCACTCCATGAACATTTGAGAGGATAATCATGGCATTTGACAAGAGTCTGGATAAGGAATTGTTTGGAGAAGAAGTAGAGTTTGAAGTTACAAAGCTAAGGGTCAGCGTGTTCTCATATAACGACGGACCTGCGAAGCTGCAGATATCAAGGCAGTTAAGGAATATGGAAACAGGGGATTTCAAGTTCGCAAAACTTGGAAGGATGACAAAGGATGAAGCAGAAGCAGCCCTACCATTAATCCAGAAAGCAATCACTTACATGTGAACTGGGCAAGAGTTGGCTGGGAAAGACGCTTGTATGATGACCAGCTTTTCCTGAAGAAATCATATTTTTTATAGTTCTCTTTGAGGAAGACTTGGGTTTTCTTGTCTGAGGGATAGCCTGATCCTACTACAATCTTGTGGGTTGTCTCGATCTCTTTTATTGCCCGATCCCGCAGGACTTTTGCTATAATTGATGCAGCTGATACAATTGTATAATTGAGATCTGCCTTGTGTTCTGCGATTATCTTTGCATCATGGGTTAGGCGAGCTTTGACATAATCATGGTATGCAGGAAGATTGGTGCTTGGACAATCAAGGATTGCAATTTCAGGTTTGAGTTCATTTATTATGTCAGCTGAGGTCTTTCCTTCCAAAAAATTGAGATTCATGCTGTCAGATGCCAAAGCTTCATCAATATCATGGGGTGATAAGATGATTACCTTGTACTTTTTTATTATCTCCAGTATCTTGGGGTATAGCTCCTCTCTTCTCTTTGGGCTTAAAAGCTTGGAATCTTTGACTCCCAAGGCCTTTAGGGTTTTTTCATCCTCAAGGTCTCCCATTACGCCAACCATGACCAAAGGCCCTATTACAGGGCCGCGGCCTGCTTCTTCTATCCCGCATCTCATGGGATATTGCAAGAATGGGCCTATTTTTAAAGATTTGCTCTCTTGCGCAGAAATTATCACCAGTAATCTGATGCCCTAGTCAAAGCATTACAGTCCACTTTCCCAGGCCGCAGCACTATGCGAAAGCTTTAAATATTCTTAAAACTGGAGTAGTGGTATGGCGTCTGTATTCAGAGGAATCCTTGATTTCTTCCATGTAATTGGGATCTATGATGTAGTGTTGCCATTCCTTCTTATATTCACTATTGTATTTGCAATCTTTGAAAAGACAAGGGTACTGGGCGTAGACATTGTAAATGATAAGAAATATACCAAGAAGAACCTGAATTCAATGGTAGCTTTTGTCATCGCTTTCTTTGTTATAGCATCATCCAAACTTGTGGAAATCATAACGCAGGTCTCTGCACAGATGGTAGTGCTATTGCTCCTGAGCGTGTTCTTCCTACTGCTTGTAGGGTCATTCTATGGGCATAGTGACGAGCCTTTTGCCCTTGGGGACACATGGAAGAAGGTTTTTACTGTTATCATGTTCCTTGGAATAGTATCCATATTCCTGATGGCTATAAAAACAAAAGACGGAACGCCCTGGCTTGAATGGTTCATGTTTTATGTCTATAACAATGCATCAAGCACAGCTGTTGCATCAATACTGCTCATGATAATTGTGATTGGGCTAATGTTTTTTGTAGTTTATGATAAGAATGAAAAGAAAAATGCTGAATGAGGTGTGATTAATGAGTTTTGTCGAGAATGCACTAATAAACCTGGAACAGATCGGAATCGTATATTTGCTGGCGTTTCTGCTTGTTTTTACAATAGTATATGCAATACTTACAAAAAGCAAGATACTAGGTGATAAGAAGAATTTCAACATAGCAGTCGCGCTGGTTCTTGGTATGCTGGTAATACTTGAGCCAAACCAGACAGTAGTAAAGATAATGCAGTCTGCTATCCCCAATGTAAGCATAGTGCTTGTTGCTATACTTATGTTCCTTTTGATGGTAGGTCTAATGGGTGGCGAAGTTAAATGGCTCGGGAACAGCGCATCCGGATGGATAGCAATATTATCTGCTGTAACCATTGCCTGGATATTTGGTGTCTCTGCAGGATGGTGGGGAAAAGGATACAATAATGTGTGGTACCTACAATGGATGAACAATTCCCAGACTGTTGCAACAGTGATAGTGTTGCTTGTTTTTGGGATAGTAATCTGGTTTGTCACCAAAGAAGATAAGCCTGCTGATCAGCAAGGCAAGTTCCTGAAAGATATCGGAGAGTTGTTTGGAAAAGAAAAATAATGGCAACACCACTAGATATAGGATTGCTGGATCATTTCGAGATTATTTTTCCATTTCTCTTCATACTGGTCTTTGGATATGCGATCCTTACAAAACTGAAGCCTTTTGGGGATGACAATAAAGGGATTTATGCAGTGATTGCATTTGTCCTGGCAGTGATGACCATCTTTTCTCCTATAGTAAGGGAGACTTTTGTGACAGCTGCACCATGGTTTGTCCTGCTATTCATCTTCTTGATATTCACGATCATAGCTTACATGGCACTTGGCGCCAGCGAGGATGACATAGTAAATGTGCTGAAATCAAGCGAGAACAGGTTTATTAACCTGTGGGTTCTTGCATTGATACTGATAATAGCATTGGGTTCACTTACTACAGTCCTTTCCCGTCATGGGGGAGTTGGTACAACTCCAGAAGAGGATCTCAACATGACCGAGGAAGAAGCATCAGCTCAGGAGTCAGAATTCTGGTCTACACTAGTACATCCAAAAGTCCTAGGGATGGTATTGATATTACTGGTGTCGTTTTTTACCATACAAAGGCTTACTAAAGAATAACCTATTTCTTCTTTTTAGGTGACATACTATTACGGGCATCCTTTGTGATGCGGGATAGTTCATTGACATTCTCTGTGAAAGTGGGAAGTATCTTTTGGAAAACACGCTCCATTGCCTTTATCTCTGTTCCTACATTAAGTATATTTTGGTCATATTCACCAATTTTTCCAATGATAGCCTTGTGCAACTTGTCGAAGCTCTCTCGGACATCCTGTAATTCCTGCTCAAACTTGTTGATCTTCTCTTCTGTCTTATCCTTCCATTCAGAAATCTTGTTGAGGTTCTTGACCAACTCATCCCATTTCTCGTCAATGATTGCCTCAGCAATCTCTTCTATATGGGTCCTTTCATTGATATAAGATTGACCTTGTGAATAGCCTTGAGGTGGTTGTGAAGGAGGCTGGGGCATTCCCTGCGGTCCCTGAGGCGCTCCTTGTGGAGGCTGAGGCATTCCCTGCGTAGGCTGACCTTGAGAGGGCATTCCTTGTGAGCCTTGAGGCGCTCCTTGTTGATTGTTCTGATCCATTGTCATAGATACTCTTTTGAAATGTATTTAAAGCTTTCTGTCCTTGAGAATCTTCTCTACAGTCTTTTTGGTGACATCTTCTACCATTGATTCAAAATACTGGTGTAGGATCTTTTCAACTTCTTTTCTTGTTACGAAATTGATAGGCTCCCAGATGTTGATATACCTTTCAAGTTCATTTACATCCTCTTTTCGTGCACACATCCTAAGCTCTTTTATCAGGAGCAATAGCTTGTTGTCAAGGTCATTCATGAATTTCTTGAGCTCATTTATCTCAGCATGCGAGTCACGCAGGCCCTGGATGTTTTTCTTGTTCTGGCTCATGAAGTTCTGATCAGCCATCTGAATCTTTTTCCTAAGGTTCTGGGTCCTTTCCTCAAGCTCACGAAGACGCCTTGAAAGAGAACTGAAATCATGGCGAAGGCTTTTCAACTCAGGGTCAGGACCTGCCTTTTCATGACCTCCAAAAAGATTGAATCCTTTCTGCTTTTGCGGGGGAGCCTCTGCCATCACCTTAAAGGGCTTTCCAATATATAATAAACTTGTGTTAGGATGTAGAAGTAGTATCATCAATGACTGCTTTCAGTGCTTCAAAGCTTACCTCAAGCTGGTCAGGAGTGGGTTCCCGAGTGGTGAGCTTCTGAACCCAGAGACCTGGCAGGAAAAGTATGCCAAGAAAACTCCTGCGGGAAATTGCAGGGGCAAGCTTAAGCCATTCATAAGATATTCCTGCTATAACCGGAAGCATTGCAAGCCTTGCAAGAAAAAAGATGCCGAGGCGAAATAAGGTATGAATCGAGGTTATCGATGGAAAGAGGGATTGAAGAATAACAGGTATCAATGAGAACAGGACAACACCTGTAAGTACAACTATCATGAGAAAGCTAGTACCACATCTTGGATGGACTGTTGAAAAATGGTTTGCCTGGTCAGGAATAAGCTGCTTGTTCTTCTCGAATGTATGGACTGCTTTGTGTTCTGCGCCATGGTATTCAAAAACCCGACGCATGTCACTCATGAAACCGATTGCATAGATGTAGCCAACAATGATTATGACTTTTATGATACCGTCTATGAGGTTAAAGAGAACAGGTTGGCTGCTTTCATTGAGGCCTGCAAGATTTGTCAGGACATAAGGCAGGAACACAAAAAGCCCAAGGGAAAAAAGTATTGCCACTACTACTGTAAGTGTGATGTGAGAGCCTTTCAGTTCTTCACCTTCTTCGTCGGCAGATTCCTGGGCTGAATACATGAGGCTTCTTGTGCCAAGATACATCATCTCGAAAAGAGAGACAACGCCCCGGAAGAACGGCCATCCAAGAAAGGGATAGCTTTTTGACAAAGGAGAATATGTCTCGCGCTTCACTATTATCTCGTCATTCTTGCGTATGGCAGTTGCGATTCTATCTCCTGCACGCATCATAACTCCTTCTATAACTGCCTGGCCACCCACAATCGGTCTCATTATACCCAGGAATGAATCATACTATATATGTTTTATCCTTTTTAATTCAGTGAGCCAGTCTTCAATTACACAAAAACCTTGTTTCCAGAAATCAGGAGAGGACATGTCAATCCCCACTTCATCTAGTATCTTTGCAGGGTCTTTTGAACCACCATAGGAAAGGATCTTCTCTATGGAATGTATGAAAGAAGGATCTTTCTGGTACATCGAATAAAGGGCAAGAGAGAGGAGTTCTCCAAAGTTATAGGAATAACAATAGAAAGGGCTTCTCACTATATGAGGGATTATTGCCCATTCGTTTTTGAAGCGGGAATCCTTCTCGACAGAGTCTCCAAACTGTTCTTCAAGAAGACTGTAATAGACTGCTGAAAGCTCATCCATAGTGCATCCTTTCTGGAGCATTTCATGGGCGATAAGCTCAAACTTCACAAAATAGTTCTGGCGTATGATAGTTGCAAAGGAATCAGAAAGCTTTTCCACTAGCATGGCCTTTCTGTCCTTATCATCAGCCTGGTCGTAGAGGCGCTGGAACACTACCATCTCTGCAAAGGTGGATGCGGTCTCTGCCAGGGGAAGAGGTGCGTGAAATGAATATATACTGTGGTTTTTGCTGAAGAGGAAATGAACGCCGTGGCCAAGCTCGTGGGCAAGGGTGAATATATCATTCTTCCTGCCTGTGAAGTTGAGCATGACGAAAGGGACCATATTGGGAGAAACAGCCATGGCAAAGGCACCTCCTCGCTTGTCTGGATTTGGATGGGTATCTATGTGGCCATCCAGGATCTTTAATGCATTTTCATGAAATCTTTCAGAGAAAGATTTGAACGTATCAAGCACTGTCTTTTCTGCTTCCTCGTATGAGACCTGGCTCTCTTCTGTAGAGATTGGGGCATAGATATCGTATCTTGAAAGCTTTTTTCCAAGGATCTCTCCTTTCAGGCTGAAGAATTCATGGAAGAGGTATCTTTTCTCTGTGCATACATCAAGCAATGTCTGGACTGCCTCGTCAGGAACCTGATTGTCATGATTCCTTACTGATATGGGTGAGGAATAACCGCGTAACTTTGCCATCTCTCCCCAGTCACGGGCAACAGCCTGATATATTGTGAATAGCTTATCAAGGTCCTGATCATACCGGTCTAACAATGCGATGTAGGCGGCCTTTCTCTCTTCTGGATTTGCAGAACGAAAATAGGAAGTGAGTTCTGACTGGGTTTGTATGACCTGTTTATTCTGGCCTTCAGGCTGGAACTCAAATGTAAAGCTTGTGGTTATAAGGGAGCGAAGCTGATTTATTACAGATATCCCGTTGACATCCTTTTTTGAGATCAGATTCTCTTCGCGCTCTGGAAGGGTGTAACGTGCTGAATCACGCAAAAAGAAAAGAACAAAGGAATCCTTCATCTGTGAGAAAAGGCGGTGTGCGTTCTTGTCCTCTAGTGCATTCTCCCCAATACCCTGGAGCCAGTGCCATATAGGACGTGAACGTTCTTCAATCTCCAGGCCTACTGTTTCCAAGCGTGCCTTGAGGCGTCTTGCTTCCTGGTCTTTCTGATTGGTTGAGAGCCTGAGCTCAGCCATAGCCCCCAGTTTATGTAGGGTCTCTAAAATATTTGCATTGTAATCCATGAACTCCTGAAGAAAGGAAGGTTCCATGTCTTTGTGCATATTCTTGTAATAATAATCATATGAAGAACTATCTACCTTGGTTTCAGGGTCTATTATATCTGTTTTCCAGTGTTTCATAAAATCCTGTAAAGGATGGAGGTTTATAAAACCTACCTAATACATCTTTTCCATGTAATCATCCAATATCCTGTGGGTGTTGAAATAGGATGCATTGGCTATGCTCTCTCTCATCAATGATGCCCATGCATGCTTGTCCTTATAGATAAGTGCGCTGTCCTTGATTAGATGGGCAAGGAACCTTGCATTATCATCATCTGAATCATTGGGGATTGTCCAGCCTCCTCCTTTTGCTTCAGGCCACCAACCATCTTGTGTAGATATCTGGGGGACTCCATTGTGAGCGGCTTTCATCCCTGAAGTGCCGGATGCTTCCATTGGCGGACGAGGATTGTTGAGCCAGATGTCAGACCCTTGGGTAAGAAGAGCGCCAAGGTACATCGAATAGTTCTCAAGAAGGTCACACTTACATTATCAGGTTCGCTTACTCCTACTATACGCTCGATTATGGACTTGCCCTGGTGATCATGCGGGTGTGCTTTTCCTGCAAAGATTATCTGGACAGGACCGTTGTCAGCGAGTCTTTCCAGGTTTGAGAGTATCAGGTCACCTCTCTTGTATGTTGCAAACCTTCGTGCAAAACCTATTGTAAGAGGCTCCATTGAGAAACTGGTGTTGTTTGCAATGTTTGTATAGTCTATGAGCCTTTTCTTTGCAGCAAGATAGGCTTCAATCAAATAATTACCCGGAATATTGTTCTGTGCAATAAGTGAAGGGTCATCTCTGCATTCAGGGATGTAGTGGTCATAGAGCGTTTTCATCTCCTGGCTGGTCTAGGTGAAAGAATGGACGCCGTTTGTTATCCCTATGATATTGTAACCAGGAAAAAGTTCCTGTAATACTTTTGCATGAAGCTGGGATACGCCGTTTGCAATCCTGCTGTTGTTCATCGCAAGGGCAGTCATATTAAGGATCTCGTCCCCGGTCCTGCCTCTTATATCAGGAAGGTCCCTTGCGATATCTGAAATATCATCATAACTGAAATGATCATGGCCTGCAGCAACAGGGGGGTGTGTGGTAAATACTGTGCGCCCCTTTGCATCCTGGAGGTTCTTCTCAAGCTCAATAGTCGCAAACGCGCCGTGGCCTTCATTAAGATGGTAGACATCTATATCATAACCCATCTCCTCAAGCATACGCACACCACCAATCCCAAGGATTGCTTCCTGGGCAATGCGATAACGATGATCCCCCTCCGTAAAGGCACTCTGTAAGCCTGCATAAACCCTCTGAATTCATGCCGTTGTTGGTGTCAAGAAAAAGTATTGGAACACTCCCATTCTCTCCATTGATGACATAACGCATGGCACGTATCTTCACTTCTTCACCGCTTATATTGAGGCTTAGCTTGTGAGGCATCTCTTCCATGTACCTTTGTGCCTTAAAAGATCTATAGCTTTCAACCTGCCTGTCACCTACTATATGCTGGCGAAAATAACCTTTGTTATACAAGAGAGAAATCCCAACCATATCAATGCCTTTGTCAGCTGCACTCTTGAGATAATCTCCTGCAAGAACACCCAAACCTCCGGCATATGTAGGAATGTGGGACTCAAGTCCGAACTCCATTGAGAAATATGCAATGCTAATATCAATCACCCAAGGGGTTTTTTGGTAAAGGTCACTTAAATAGGTTTGGAAGTTTTTCAAGGTATTTAGATATAGATCCAGATTATGTCACTATATAGTAGGGAAACATTTATAAACCAGAAGGCACTTTACTAACTTATGAGTTCGATTGAAATTGCACGAATGTGGAAAAAGGAATATGAAGAGAATAGGGCAGACGCTGTGAGCGCAGTCATGATGGTCGGCTCAAACTATGCATACAATAACATAGCAAATAACCAAAGCCCGTATTCCCTGGATGAATTAACATCTCTAATAGGAGAAGGAAGGGAGCATTATCCAGACAAAGGAGAGTCCTTACAATTTGCCGTACACTATGCTATTGCTTATGATTCAATGGCACAGGCTTTAGCGCATACGACTGACGATACCGCCTTATTCTTTGCGAATGGTTGTTGTGAACAACTTGAAAAAGTTACTAATGCAATGCTGGAAATACAACAGAAGGGAAATATTGAGACAATGATTAGCATATCAGGCAAGGCAAGCGCATTTATCCAGAGGGAACCAAGTGAAACAGCCAAAGAATTTGCAGAGCTGACTAAGTCCTATGGTTCCCTTTGTGAATCTTACTTGGAGTTTTTCTAAAAAATAGTAGAATATATATATTAAAATGGCAGGATACCATA
>CAYYOI010000002.1:0-62277 GCA_964473285.1 uncultured Methanosarcinales archaeon
TGTTATCCTCCTGCAAGGCAGCACCATTTTCTTTTTAAGTATCGGAGATACTGTAGACACCGATATATTTTTAAAGGAGAATGGATTTCCCTGTATCAGACGGCCAGAGTGGTCAGGATATACCTGTTCCCATTTCGAACACAGCAGTCAAGCTGACCTACGTTTCCGATTGTACTGTACTTCAGTACGGGAACTCGGAAAAGCCGTCACCCTTTTCTCAAAATGGTAAGTTTTTTATATATCTTTAGTTGATGTCCTTAGATATGGATAAAAAAGGCGAGACGGGGATTAGTGTTCTATTCGTGATTATTGGAAGCATTCTTATTGTTACAGCTGTTGTGGGATTGTATCTTGTCAGCACGGACAAACTGCAGACACAAGGGCTTAACATTGCAGACAAGAGTGAAAGATCTGTATCAAACAAGTTAAAGCTGGATGATCTTTCATCAACCTATACAAGTGATTACATGCTAAAGGACATGGAGGCCCAATTGAGGCTTGAGACTGGTTCAGATGGTGTCAAGCTTAGTGATATAGCATTAAGCATTAAGAGCCCTAACAGCACATCCAAGCTGGTATACAAAGGAGTGGGCTCATCAACAGAGCATGCATCTGACGGGTATTTCACCTTTGGCCATGAGACCTATGATGTCCCTGGCACTACACCAGAGGATTTTGACGAAGACAATGTGTCTGAGTCATTGACACGATCCGAAGGTTATGCCTGGCTTAACTTGAGCGGAGGGGATGATGTAAGACTTGGAGGGTGTACTGCGCCTGCAACATTCAACCCTGAACTTGAGGAAAATGAATATGTCAAAGAGGTTACAGGGACTTGCGAGGATTCAAATGTCACTTCAGTGACTGTAACACCTTACAGGATAGGAGAGGGATATTTCACAGCACAATATCTCAAGAAAGGAGATCATCCATTGGAGAACATGATAACAAATGGTGATATATTCAAGATATATTTTGAGATGCAGGAGCCTCTTGATATAGAACAGATAGTAACAATAAATGTGGTTACACAGTCAGGAGCGCAAACACCTGTCATGTTCATCACACCTGATACTCCTAAAGTTGGAAGGGTATCCTTGAGCCATTATTGAAGTTCAAGAACTATTTTTTTATCTTTAAGATCAACATTAACTACAGAGGGATGTCTCTCCAGTGTTTCCTTGATCTCTGCCCATGAGCATTCCTGACTATGGATGTCAGAGAGCAGTTTTGAGAGTTCCTGATAACGGTTATATATCATATGAGCCTTTGCCTGGTTTTCCTCAATCTTTTTTTCCATGTCTTCTAATGCCTGTGCCTGGGAGTCTATTATACGTTGGAGTTTCTTTTGCGCTTTGGTCTGAGAGGTCTCTATCTGCTGGACTTCGGTTTCAAGGCGTTGTGCAAAGACAGTGTCAATTGCTTCATTGAAAGTAGGATACCGGGTAAAGTCAGAATGCTCTTGCAATGGAAAGGGATATATCTCATTATTCTTAAGAACAACAGGGTCGGCAGGAGTCTGAATAAATTGCTGTACTGTGTCATAGACTTCTTTAGTATCTGACTGGTCCTTCAGACGGGAAACTATCTCCTGGGCATAGGTTCCTCCTAAACCGAATGTTACGGCAAGGGATTTTACGAGGTTATCTCCAAGATGTTCCCTGAACTGTTCGTATGAGAGATCCGGCAGAAATGGCCGTCGTTTAGGTGTCTGGTAAGGATTGCCTGGTTTCATGACCCTGTCTTTCCAGGCCTGGGCCTTGTGAAGGGAGATCATCCTGTAATCTTCGCATAGTATAACGTTTCCTTTTCCAAAACACTCTATCATCATCTCATAGGTCGTGTCCTTTGTCTCAAAGGTAATCTTTACAATCCGTTCCATGCCGACCTGTTCGATATTCTCTACACGGGCATTTGTAAGGCGCTTTCGAAGGAACATGCAAAAGCCTTTGGGATGGCCTGTGTTTTCACGCTTTACTGTTGTCAGATAGAAAAGATTGGGAAGCAGGATGCGAAGCATTGCCTTACCCTTACCTGGAACATGAAGCCTTATGAGAAACTCATCCTGGAGAGGCTGAAATATCTTATCAACCTTGCCTCTAACAAGCCATTGCAGTTCTGATACAATATAGGATAATTCAAAGCCTGAGATCTGTTCTTTCATGGATTGGAGGGACCTGGTTTAATATATAAAGGCTCTGGACATTTTCACTTGATGGAGTAATACTCAAATTTAAATAGAAGATAAACCTAAAATAAATCCTATGAAGGATAAGCTGAGAAAAACTTTCCTTGAACTGGTAAGCATAAGTGAAGTATACCCTAATGAAGACAAGATAATAGGATACATAGAGAGAAGGCTTGCTGATTCAGGGATTGCTTTCAAGCGTGACTCTTTCAATAATATAATTGCGTGGGTAGAGGGCAGTGGTCGTTCAATTCTACTCAATACCCATATGGACATACCTGAACCTAACCCAAAACTTTCTGTTATCTCACAAGGAGATATCATCTCCAGTGATGGCAATACAATCCTTGGAGCAGACCCAAAATCAGGACTTGCAGTGCTTATTGAATTTCTTATCAAAATAAAAGAATCGAAAGACAATCATCATACAGTAGAAGCTGTTATTACAAGAGGAGAGGAAGCTGGACTAATAGGAGCAACAAATCTGGATTACAGCCTGATAAAATCAAAGAGAGGATTAGTACTTGATGAGGACGGACCTGTCAGCAGGGTAATAATAAAAGCCCCATGTGTGATAAAGCTTGATATAGAGATTAGAGGAAAGAAAGGACATCCGAGAAATCCAAAAGAGGGTAAAAACGTATTACCGGCATTAGAAGAGATATTATATAAGATACCACCAGGGTATTCAAAAGAAGGCCTAACCTGGAATATTGGATTGATCAGTGCGGGATCGGCTAGAAATACTATCCCAGGGGAACTTAATATTGCTGCTGAATTACGAAGCTATAGCAAAGAAGATATTGAGTCAGGATATAAGAGGATACACAAGCAGTTCAAAGATTCATGTTCAAATCGTGGTCTTTCCCTGAAGATTCAAATAACACAGAGATATTATGGGTATTCAATCAGTAATGATAGTGAACTGATAAATGACATGAGAAAAACTTACAAAAAAATGGATATAATGCCTGGATTCTATAGTACTTTCGGAGGTTCAGATGCAAATATCTTCAACAATAAAGGGATACAAACTGTTCCAATCGGTTCTGCATACTATAACGCGCACCAACACCAAGAATATGTCAGGATGGATGATATGCAAAACATAATGAAATTCCTGGAACTATTCTATGCTTTCTAATTCAGAGAGGACATGTATGATATTATCTGCCATGTGAAAAGAGTCAGATGGAAATGTATTGGTTATTGCTATTGCCTGCATCCCTGCTTTTCTTGCAGCAATGATTCCATTGACGGAGTCCTCAACTACCATGCACTGGGAATAGTCAATGCCAATGTCCTCGGCAGCTCTCATGAAAAGGTCTGGAGCAGGCTTACTGTTTTGTACCATTTCTGAATGGACTGCTGCATCAAAAAAGGACAGGAGATTGAAACGGGAATCTATATACTCAAGCATTTCCTTTCGGGCAGAGGTTGCAAGGGCAAGCCTGTATCTTTTCTGAAGGCGGGATAGGACAAATTTGACCCTGGGAAACAACCTGATATCATCCTGGTATTGGGCTTCATAAGCAATCTTTTCTGATATGATATTCTCAGGCGTATCCTGAAGACCGAAGTCCCCTATCAGCCGCATTGCTATCTGCTTTGAGGATGTGCCGTTGTATTTCTTGAATTCTTCCTTATTGAAGGAGAGATTGCGTTTATCAAAGATTGATTTCCATATTTTCATATGGACTGGCATTGAATCAACCAAAACACCGTCCATGTCAAAGATTATTGCCTGCATACAGATTCTTTGGGTGAAGTCATTCATAAAAGTTATGATACGGTGACAGATTTTGCAAGATTCCTGGGTTTGTCAATAGGCAGTCCTTTCTTCAATGCTGCATGGTAACTCATCAGATGGCCCCTGATGGTTGAAAGGATCACATCCTCAAGTCTTGAGCAGGGAAGTTCCATAAGCTCACCGCCACGTGCGCGTACTTCAGAGTTTGTGTGTGGATCAGCAAGGCTTAATACCTGAAAACCTGATTCGACAAGTGCAAGGGGGCCGTGCTTGAGTTCACCTGCAATGACGGGTTCAGCATGAATATAGGTAACCTCTTTTAACTTGAGAGCAATCTCCCTTGCTACAGGGTAGAAGATGCCTTTGCCCAGGACAAAACAGCGCTCATCCACAAGGGGGATTGAAGTGTCATGTATAACCTGTTCGATCAGGTGGGGGATTCTATCAATATCAATTGAGAGCCCTAAAAGGCCTGCGATCCTGAAGAGCATAATCACTTGATTGGTGAAGGCTTTTGTGGATGCAACAGCTATCTCTGATCCTGCGCAGATATCAAGGGTTACATCACTAATACGGTGAAGGGTGGAGGCAGGGACATTGACTATTGAGATGACACGGGCATTGGTGTTTTTTATGCATCGCAACAAGTCCATTGTCTCCCCGCTTTGTGAAAATGCTATGATAAGGTCAGGGTTTCCAGTGTATTCTGAGGCTATGTGAGCCTGGGCGTCCATTCCACACTGTCTAAAGAGATGCTCTCCTATGAGTGCGGCATGATAACTGGTCCCGCATCCCAGTAATACAGTCTTATTATTTTTGATGAGATTTTTTGCATTGTGCAGTGCATCTTTTTGAGAGGGGAAACTATCGATCAGGTTCCTGGCAGTTCTTGGCTGTTCTTCAATCTCCTTTAGCATGTGATGCTCATAGTTTCGCTTATCATGAGTTGTATCATACATGCTGAATGATTCAGGCTTAGGCTGGAGTCGTTTACCCTGTTTGAAGACTTTTATATCTGAAGAGATCACAGCATAGGAATCATCTTCAAGAAATATTGCTGAATCTGTCTTGTCAGAAAATGCGTGGATATCTGATGCTATGTAGATGGTGTTTCCTGATGTACCTATTGCAAGAGAGGAGTCCCGCTTCAGGCAATAGATTGTTCTTTCATGAAGAATCAAAATTGCAAATGTGCCATCTATCTCATCTAGGAATTTCTGGCAAATCTCTTGCATTGAAAGTGAGGATAAATGATAATCAAAATAATGAACAATGAATTCTGAATCTGTATCTGAATAAAATATGTATCCCTTTTTTTCCAGTTCTTCCCTTTTGACATTGAGGATTCCGTTGTGAACTGCAAATACTGTCTTGCTCTTATTTGCATGAGGATGGGCATTATTTTCTGTTATGGTCCCATGGGTAGCCCAGCGGGTATGAGATATACCTCTTGTTGCACGTTCGTTTTTGATCTCTTCTCGAAGGTTATCTATCCCTCCAACAGTCTTTTCAAAGATTGAATCTGTAACAAGGCCTGCTGAGTCATAACCCCTGTATTCGAGCCTTTCTAAGCGATCAATCAATTCATTTACCTGGAAATCTCCGCTCATCCCCACTATTCCGCACATCATATCACCTCATTTGGTCTTGTCCATTGACCGGGGTCGATTGCAATACCTGGATAAAGCATCGTCCCTATACCGGTCTTTACGTCGTCTGCAATGATCGCACCAAACTTTCGCCTTCCTGTGGAGCATACACTCCCGTTCACCTGCATTTTTATTTCCTTATTATCATGCCTAAGATTGGCTGTGATGGTTCCTGCGCCAATGTTCACGTTGGTTCCGATGATTGAATCACCAATGTATGACAGGTGACCTACTGATGCACCGGAAAAGAGAAGTGAATTCTTGATCTCACATGCATTGCCTACTTTTACATTATCCTGGATGACTGTTCCTTTTCGTATGTAACAGTTCGGGCCGATGGTGCAGCCTGAACCTATATAGACCGGACCTTCGATGTATGCACCGCTTTTTATCGTGGTATTTGCACCCACCCGGACAAGGCCTTTTAGTGTAGCCCTTTTCTCAACCTTACCCTGAATGGATGGTTTCATGCGGTTGACAAAGAATTCCTGCACCTCCAATAGCTGCCAGGGATAGCCTACTGGTAACCAGTACTCTCTTATCGACTCAAAATGAAGTTTATTTCTGTTGATAAGGGAGTGAAGATAGTCAATTATCTCGTATTCCCCTCTTGGAGAGGGTTCTAGCTTATTTTGAAATATTGCTGTGTCCAGAACATAAGCGCCAGTGTTTGCCAGATCAGAGGGTGGCTGTGAAGGCTTCTCGATCAAGGCAGTCACTAAGTCACCTTTTGATGCAATCACCCCATAGCGTTCTGGATTCTTCACCCTGGAAACAAGGATTGCATAGCGATTCTTGATAAGCCTTTTAAGATCATCTCGATTATAGAGATCGTCACCATTCAAAACGATGAATCGGTCTTTTAAATATGGCCGGGCTGCATTGAGTGCAGCGCCAGTACCATTCACTTCGTTTTGCTCGATAAATGTAACAGGAAGATATGACGGGACTGAGAACTGCTCTTTTTTGTAGTTCACTATAACCAAGACTTCTTCTGCCAGGCCTCTCAACTGGAAGAGATTATGAGCCAGAAGTGTTGAATCAAGTACAGGAAGCATGGGTTTTGGACGTGTAAGTGTCAAGGGGTACATGCGGGTAGATTTTCCTGCTGCAAGGATTACTGCCTGCATATTTCAGCCTCCATTGTATTGTGGATACTTTCAGCATAGGATGCAAGGTCTGTTTCACTTGGCGATTCAACAAGAATCCTCACTTTTGGTTCAGTTCCAGAGTAGCGTACAAGAACCCTGCCATTGATTTTTCTCTCAACATCAGTTATATGTCTCTGGGTCTTTAACAATGAAACCATAGGTGGCTTCCTTTCCACAGTGTAGTTCCTTAGCAACTGCGGGTATGGCTTGAAGGAAGAGACAAGGTCAGAGAGGGGTTTTTGGTAGTATTTTATGATGCGGGCAATCATAAGTGTGCTCAAAAGTCCATCACCTGTAGTGCCATAATTACGATAGATCAAATGCCCGGAGTTCTCACCTCCGAACAGCAGGTCATCCTCCTTCATCCGATAATAGACGTTGCGATCACCACATTTTTCCCGGATAACTTTTATGCCTTTGGTTGAAAGATTATCATCAAGGGCTTTGTTACTGTACTCTGTGGCAACTATGGCGTTCAGGCCTTGGGTTTCCTTGAGATATATCGCATTCAACCAAAGGAGAGTATCACCATCAATAATATTACCTTTCTCGTCGACAAATACAGAACGGTCGCAGTCACCATCAAGTGATACGCCATAATCGGCATGGTGCCCATTGATATAAGCACTCACTTTTTTTGGATATAGGGCGCCACAGCCTTCATTGATATTAGTGCCATCTGGTGAATCATTGATGACACTCACTTTTGCCCCTGTTTTTTGCAAAAGGGTTTGTGCCAGGAAAGAAGCAGCACCGTTTGCACAGTCAATCACAACATGCATGCCGGATAAGTCAAAACCGGAGAGAGATTCAAGATAAGGGTCATTTTGCAAGGGTTTGATTGAGGGGGTCGACTCATAACTATCAATATAGTTTGCAGAGTCCAATGCCTCCTCCAGGAGAGTTTCCTCATGTTTTGTCAGTTTCTCGCCCATGGGGTTGAATAGCTTTATTCCATTATCAGAAAAAGGGTTATGTGAAGCAGTTATCATGATGCCACCTGATGCGCCATGATGTCTGGTCAGGTATGCTACTGCAGGGGTAGGTATGATTCCTGCATCAAGAATCTCACCTCCAGCATCAGAGATACCCTCACATAAAGGATCTGAAAGAAGATTACAGGACTTTCTGGTGTCTTGTCCAAGTACAAGTCTCACTTTTTTGCTATTTTTGACCAATACCTGCCCTAATTTATAAAGGATTTCAGGTGTCAAAGGATATTCCAAAGGCTTTCCACGTATCCCATCTGTTCCAAATATCATGAAATCATGGGTAACTGAGGGATTTAAAACCTTAATTAAGAAGAACATGATACTAAAAAAGAGAAAAAGGAACAAAATAACTATTAGGACTGAATCAGAGGGCAAAATAAGGATTTAAAAGGAAAATAAGACCAAAATAAGATTACTGCACCAAAAGAAAGGGAAAACCAGTTAACATACTGAAGTTATCAGGCAGAAAAAAAAGATAATATTATCATAAATTTTATAATAATCAGCCTCACTTTTCCTGATAAAATGAGGGTATTAAGACAAAACAATGGAAGATGGGAGACAAGCACAGCACAGAGAATAGATCAGTTAAGGATATCAAAAAACAGGCAAAAGATCTTAAGAATCCTGGGAGAAGAGCCGCTATTCCCCTCACAAATAGCTCAAAAGATGGGGCTGAATGAACAAACTATATATTACCACCTCAAGGCCCTGCATAGGGCAGAAATCATAAAAATCGTGGAAAAAAAGCCAATAAGAGGCACAATCGCGCATAAGTACAGCCTCACTTCAAACAACATATTAATCCCGATAAAAGATGAATGGTATCCTTTCAAGACAAAAGAAGAAGAGAAGGACCAAAAACTAAGCTCATTTCTTGCGCCATTCATAGAAGACCATTTCACTGGCAAATTTGTAGTTGGCAACCCCGACCCTCATGGCCCATTCAAGGCAAGGGCAAGAGATGGACATTATGCTATTGATTTAGGGTTATTTTTAGGCCAATTAGGCTCACTTTCAGGGGATTTTAGTGTTGCTTTGGATGTGGATACTGACATAAGAGCAGAAGACAAGAATATTATCGTTGTAGGAGGCCCTGTCACAAATTTGGTGATGGAAGAGCTAAACAGACACATGCCTGTCACTTTCGTAAGAGAAGATATATGGAGGGTAAAGGGGAAAGACATGTATGCAGAGGATGCCACAGGAGTGATTGCAAGGATCCCAAACCCTTATAACCCTCACAAATGGTGCCTGATACTTGCAGGAACAAGAGGGATAGGAACAAAAACAGCAGTGATAGGGCTTACAAGATTCACAGAAAAGGTGCTGAGCAAGTTCAGCGGACAAAAGAGATTCTATACCATCCTCCAGGGATTTGACCTGGATGGAGACAGTAAGATAGATGCTGTAGAGGTTTTAGAGTGAGATGTCCTTAAGGACATGTCCCAAATGTCCCAGGATACTGGGAAAATTATTTAAAGAAGAAGTATTTTAGAGTTATACAGGATATAATATGATTAACCACCTAAGAAGATTTCTCACAAGAAGAGAGCCACCTGAAGTAAAGAAAACATGCAACAACCTGACTCAGGATCTCGATATACTTAGACAGTGGGTCCTGCATATCAGCTCAAGAAGCGAGAATATGCACAGCCACCACAGCTCAAGAATAGATGTTACCCGACGAGAAGTCCAGAATCTATACAATGGGATCGAACACATGTACCAGGACGTACAAAAGCTCAAGAAAGCCCTTGAAGAGACAGGAAAGTACATATTAGAGACCCATAAGAGCCACAAAGATATATATGAGAGGCTTGCAACACTGGAAAGGACAATTGAAGGACAACAAAGGACAAGTCAAGGACAACAAAGACCGCAGGAAAGGACATATCAAGGACAACAGAGGACAGAAGACAGGACAGAGAGAATAGTGCCTATAACACAGCCAAGAATCCAGATAAAGGACAGGAATGCCCTTAATGCAGGACAGGAAGAACTCATGGAGATACTATTCAAAGCAACCGAACCTCTCGATTACAAGCGCATTGCAGCAGCCCTGGGAAAGAAAGAGAAGAGTGTAAGGAACATGATCTATGAAATGAGAGAGAAAGGAGTAGATATAAGAGACAAGAGCATAGGATTCAGGAAAAAAGGGTTTTACCTGACTGAAGAGAAGAAGATAGAGCTTTCAGGGAGATGACCTTGAGGACATATCCTTATGTCCTTGAGGACAGGACAAGTTAAGGACAACAAAGGACATAACAAGGACAAGTTAAGGACAACAAAGAAAAACACGACAGATTCTTAGATCTTTTAAAAAATCAGGTTAGACAAGAGTAATTCTTGAGAGAGAGAGAGAGAGAGAGAGAGATCAAAGAAGGTTTGCGACCTTATCCAATGAAGATTCGTCCGGATTTTCCAGGACAAAGACTTTGTGACCAGCCTCTACTGCCTCTACATGACAGACATCAAATATCTCTGCATCAAGATTCTCCCGTACCTTGTAAGAGGGGTAGCCTCTTGCTTCTAAGCGGGCCTTCAGGGTCTTCAAAGGAGCTTTGAGGACGATGCACAAGTCGACCCTGGAAGAAGGCATGAGATGAGACATATGAGAATCAAGAATTATCCCTTCCTTAGCATCCAAGGACCCCACAAGAGCATCTGTCAGTTTTTCCTCATCCACTATATCACACTGGAGATGAGAATCATAGCCCTCGGAGAGATTATTATCCCTGATAAACTTACCTACATCAAGATACCTGAAACCAAGGTGGTCCGCAAGCTTTCTTGCAAAGGTTGTCTTTCCAACACAAGGGGTACCTGTCACACAAACCACTTTCATGGGGCTGAAAGTGAGTATTACATATAAAAAAGCTCGTATTCAGGCGAGTGGGCACCATAATGAGAGGAATAAAAAAAGCTGAAAGGCTCAGATTTAAGGCTATTAGAAGGTCTGAATTGGAGGATTAATCACGTTTCCCATGTTTTTTGCCCAGGTGGAAGCGGATCTTGTGATGGAAAGCTATAAGGGCAAGGAACAAAAAGACAGAATATGATGCCAAAAATATCACAGAATCGGTCAAAAAGTGAGGCTGATACAATAATACCATCTTTACCATGCTTTCGCCAAGGACAAAAGGGTTATATTGTGCAAGAGAGGAGACAATTGAGGGCATGCTCTCAAGAGGAATCAGCATACCTGAGAAGATAAGGAAGAGGGCGCAAAGGCCGATAGAGGCCAATATCGCCGATTCATGGCTTTTGAAAATATAACCAAGGGCCATCCCTATCAGGATAAATACTGTGGAAATGAGAAGGAGAATTGCAAACAACTGGACAGCAAGACCCACAGGGATAAAAAAGGCGGATACTGCAAGTAGTAGAATTATCTGGAATGTGAGGAGAAGAAGGGTTGTCAGGAATCCTGCAAGAATGAAAACACTATTCCTTGTAGGGGTAAGGACGTTGCGGATGAAGGCCTTTGAGGTCTTCTCCATTATCACAAGGGTTGCTGCAAGAAGTACACCTACAAACATGATAAACAGGACAAGGATCCCGGAGAAAAGATAATTGAAATGAGTCTTATGTGTGGAGACAGGAGATATTGTGGTCTTGATAGGGTCAGCTACTTCCTTAGCAGTGAAATCCGTCTTTTGGTCTGCGATGCGGTCAAAGGAATCCTGGAGATCCAGGAGAATATTCAAGTCTTCCTCAAGAGATTTATTTAGTGACCCGGAATATTCAAGGGCTTCTGCAATCTCTTCGTTCGAGGATTCTATCTGGGAGGAAAGGGTTTGAAGGCTGTTTTGGATTTCCGAGAGGGCATTCTCAAGCAGGCGTATGTTTCCTGAAACCGAAAGCTGGTCTACAAGGTCGATTGCATCATCCAGTTGTGAGGTTGCATTATCTGAACCATTGATATCTTCTATCTGGTTTCGTGCCTTGTGAAGGTGGTACGTCACCTGGGTCTTGAAATCTTCTACCTGGGTTTCCAGGTCTAATATGAGGGAATCGTAAGTGGCATTGGGAAGATTGGGAGATGTTGTTTCTAACCCGGAAATAAGGGACTCCAGATCATCCTCTTTTTCTTTACGGCTTTTGGTGAGACGATTTACCTTTTCCTGAGCCTGTTGTATCTCTGATCTTGTCCTGTTTATCTGGTCGAATAGTGCCTGCGCAAGATCTGAACTTAAGGAACTGCGCTCCATGTCAATGCTTTTGGAGATGTCCTTCAATACCATGTAGGCAAGGTTATACTGAGACTGGTCAACATATATGTCTATTGCTGAATCATTCTGAAAAGCAAGGCAAAGGACAGCATCCTGGTACTTTACTGTGTCCTGGCAATCTGAGAGGGAATTGGATTCATGGACAACATAAGGGTCAAGATTGCCTAAGACATCACCAAAAACGCTTATATGAACCTCATGAAGGGATGCGTTATTGAATGCGATGCCGCCAAGGATGACAAGCAGAAGTGGAGAGCAGATTATAAGAACAAGAGAACTCTTGGTACGTAAAAGCAGCTTGAAGTTCTTTTTTATTAGTCTTAGCAGGCGATACATTTTCTTACTTGACAAATGATTCGAAGACCTCAGTGAGACCGGGGCGGTTCAGTTCGATGTCGTGGATCTTTTCCTTGTAAAACTTTATGATATTTATGAGAGAAGAAAGGGTCTTTTCTCCTTCAGGAGTGTATATCACTATCTTGTGATCCCTGTGAACTACATTGGAGATATGTTCTTTCTTTTGCAATTCATCGATTATAGGTTTATAATTGCTGGATCTTAACTCGAGGATTATCTCCATGTTCCTTGAATAATTGCGCTTGAGGAAATCAGGAGAACCAAGAGCCTTGAGAGAACCTTTATGGAGAATCCCTATCCTGTCGCAGATATCATCCACCTCTGAGAGGAAATGAGTAGTGAGGAGGACAGTCTTTTTCTTCTTGATGTGATTTATCATGTCCCAGATCTCTTTTCTCAGGAAAGGATCAAGGTCAGCTGTAGGCTCGTCAAGGACAAGCAACTGGGGATCATGGACAAGTGCACAGGCAATCCCAAGCCTGCGTTGCATGCCTCCTGAGAGGTTGCCGGCAAGGGTGTTTGTTGCCTTCTCAAGGCCAAAGAAACGGATAAGACCTGGAACCTGGGACTTGTCCCTGACCTTGAACAAGGACGCAAAATGATCAAGATTCTCCCACACTGTAAGCCTGCGATAGAAGGAAGGGTCTTGGGGGGCATATCCAACAATATCCTTGGAAGGACTGCTGCGGTATTGGAGGCCTGAGTGCTTGATATGAAGGGATCCTGAATCTGGCTCATGCAAGCCAAGCAATACATTGAGCAAGGTGGTCTTTCCAGAGCCTGAAAGGCCTATTATTCCCAGAAGTTCACCTTCGTTGACATGAAGGGTAAGGTCCTTAAGCACACTATTATCCCTGAAGGACTTTGATATGCCGCTAAGGCTTACTATAGGAAGATGAGGGTCTATGACTCTCTTATCATAACCATTCTGAATAAGTGCATTTGCAATCTGATCCGGAGGAAAGCCTTTTGCAAGTACTGAGTTTACATACGCCAGGACCATAGTCATATATTGGTAATTGATTTATATAAAGTTATCTGATAGGTTTTCAAGTGGGAATGTTATGCAAACTTATTTAAACAAAGGATGTCGCATAGATGTCATGCAATACAAAGATTTTGTACTGGACAGGTTCCAGGTTGAAGCAATAGAATCAATCAACAAGAATAATTCTGTGGTCGTGAGCGCTGCTACAGGGACAGGTAAGACCCTTATTGCAGATTATATAATAGACAAGGCGATACAGGAAGGGAAGAAGGTATTCTATACTGCACCTATCAAGGCCCTTTCAAACCAGAAATTCAAGGATTTCAAGAAGGAATACGGGGAGAACAAGGTAGGGCTTCTCACTGGAGACATAGTGATCAATTCTGAGGCTGAGATTGTCATAATGACAACTGAGATTTACCGTAACATGCTCATGGTGAATGATCCTATAGTGAATGATGTTTCTTATATTGTGTTTGATGAGATCCATTTCATAAATGATATTGAAAGAGGGACTGTATGGGAGGAATCAATAATATTCTCACCTGAACACATGAGGTTCCTTTGTCTTTCTGCTACCATCCCAAACGCAAGGCAGTTTGCAGACTGGATAGAATCCATACAGCGCCACACTGTTGATGTGGTAGAGTATGCAAAAAGGGCTGTGCCTCTAAATCATTTTGTATTCGAGGCTAAGATGGGACTTACCAAGGCCTCTAAGCTGAAGAAAAACATGGAACTTGATGAGTATCCTGACTATGCATATGTCAAAGGAAAACGCAAGAAAAGAAAGGATTTTGGAAAACCTGCAACACATATGGATGTAGTAAAGGAAATAAAGAAGAATGGGACACCTACAATATTTTTCACATTCTCCAGGAAGGCTTGTGAAGTGAAAGGAAAGGAACTTGCAAAGAGATTTGATCTTACAGATTCGCAGGAGAAAAAAAGAATAGCTCAGGTTTTTGCTGAGAACCTTAATGATGAGACCAGGCCCATGCAGAGTACAGGGAGGCTTCGGGAGGTCATTACAAGGGGTGTTGCTTTCCATCATGCAGGGATGCTTCCAAAACTAAAGGAAATAGTTGAAATCCTATTCGGGGAAGGACTTATAAGAGTGCTTTATGCCACAGAGACCTTTGCTGTAGGCATAAACATGCCTGCAAAGACTGTATGTTTTAACACTGTGCAAAAATACGATGGAATAAGTTTTCGGTACCTGAATACCAAGGAATACTTCCAGATGGCTGGAAGAGCGGGTCGTAGAGGGATAGATAAGGAAGGAAAGGCAATTGTCCTTGTAAACAGGGGGATGGATGATATAAATAAGATAATAAAGCTCACAACAAAAGATGTGGAGCCAATACAATCCCAATTCAAGCTATCGATAAATACTGTCCTTAACCTGATAAACAATTATGATGAAGGGGAGATAGAGACAATACTCAAGAGCAACTTCGATTATTTCCAGAGAAAACAGGGAAACAAGCAAGTAAGGATAATGGCTTCCTGGAAAAACAAGTTAAAGCTCTTGAACAGGATGGGTTATGTCAAGGATAATGAACTAACATGGAAGGGGTGGTTTGCCCGTTTCATCTATGCCAATGAGATCCTTGTATCTGAGGTTTTTGCAACCGATATCTACCAGCAACTCAACCAAAAAGAGCTTGTGCTTACTGTGGCTGCAATCGCTTATGAGCCGAAAAGGGGAAATAGGTTCTACCAGACGAGAAAGACACAGGATCTTTCGAATAAGCTTATCAAGAAACTTTTTACTAACAATTACATTGCAAAACAGATAAATCCAAGACAGGTAAAAAATCTTGCACCAATAATAAATGACTGGATGGATGGATGCGAGTTCGCTGACCTGCTTACCTTGTCAAACCTGGAGGAGGGAGATTATATCAGGATATTCCGCCAGGTGATAGATTACATGCGCCAGATTAAGAAAGGGACTAAGGATGAGGAGCTTATTGACAGGATAAACTACTCACTTGACAAGATAGACAGGGATGTCATCAAAGTGGAATTCTAGATCTTATAATTTTTCTAAAGCTTTTTAAGTTGCCTTTGATTCATACAGGTATGGCAAACTTCTGGAAGATAGTCAATGATGTGATAGGCAAGTCTGACATAATCCTTGAAGTATTGGATGCAAGGTTCCCTCAGGAATCACGCAACCCTGAGATCGAGCAAAAGGTCAGGGAAGGCAAGCAACTAATATATGTGATAAACAAGTGCGAACTGATGCCAAAGGAACACTTGGAGGCATGGAAACGCAAGCTAAAGCCTTCGGTTTTCGTATCATGCAATAAGCATTATGGGTTCACTAAGCTAAGGGATAAGATACTCAGGTTTACAGAGGAAAAAAAGGTGGTTGTTGGTGTTGTTGGTTATCCTAACACAGGGAAGAGTTCTGTCATTAATTCACTCAAAGGGAAAAAGGCTGCACAGACAAGTTCGGTATCAGGTTACACTAAAGGTATCCAACTTATCAGAGTGGATAACAGGATAATGATTCTTGATACACCAGGAGTCATCCCTTTCCAGGAGAAGGATGAGATAAAGCATGCTCTTTTCGGAACAAAAAGCATGAGCCAGGTGAAAGACCCAGAAGGGGTTGCTCATGTTCTGCTTGAAAACCAGGGTGAGATATTAAAGGAGAGGTTTGGCATAACAGGAGAGGATGCTGAAGAATTACTTCTTTCCCTGACAAGGCACTGGAACATGCTCAAGAAAGGAAGTGAACCTGATACAGAACGGGCCGCAAGAAAGCTTATCGATCTGTGGCAGAAGGGCTAGTTTCTATAAGTTATCTACCACGAAGATACGGGTCTCTTCAATCAACTCATCAAAAGTGATTTGTGCTGAAAGATGTTCTCTTAGTAATTCTTCGATATAAGCTATCAATTCATCATAGAATTCTGAATCGCTTTTTTCAAGAAAGGACACTGATACAGAGGCTTTGTCACTGTCAAGCGCAAGCACAACAAGAATCTGCTTATCTGATGTCTTCATCACTTTATCAAATGAATAATCTGCAATGGATGCGAGGGATAAGGATGTTGATTCCAGCTCTGAAAAATCCAGAACAAGGAACCTTAATTCAATATCCTGAAGTGCTTCCAATTCGTTTTCCTGGTTAGAATCTCTTCCCATTATATAGGAGTCTTTATAGATACCAGGAAGGGTGTTTGAAAGGAAATTCTGATTTGCCTGCAAAAGTTCCTGCTGGTACGAATCATTGAAAAGCTTGTCCATGTAATACTTATCTACTGTATTTGGGTCTTCTGAGTATTTTTTTTCGAAAGGATCAAAATTTACTGGGTTTATAGCCTTGCCATTCTTTTCAAGATTATGCCACACGAATTCCTTGTAGGTGTAGCCGCGTATTGCGCCATACTGTTGCCAGGCTTTCCAGAAGCTAATATCTTGGTGGGCAGTGTTTGTGTGTTCCGGAAGATCAAGGCATTGGGGTTTTCCATAATCAAAAGAAGGAAGCTCATCAATTTCGACCTCGCTATCCAGGAAAAGGTCGTAATAGATATCCAGCTTATTGTCTGACAGTTGGGGCACATAAAGAGATGAACAATCTGCAAACGCAAAAGGTATTAGGAGGAATAGCAAAAGGTATCTCATTGTATCAGACCTCCGGTCTTTGTTATGACATCAAACCTTGTGGTGAGGTGATCATCCTGGTTACCTAAAGTGATTGGGCCAAAATCTGACCTGAAGGTAAGTGCGAACTTATGAATAAGGTCACCATCATCAACACAGAAACGATAAGTCCTTTTTGGATGGGTTATGCATACATCCTCTTTTTCAACAACTGATAAACTTTTATTTACTAAAAGATATTTATCATAAGTATGTATTTGAGTACTTGGCTTGTATTCTTTTCCTTGTTTAAAATTATCTCCAAATAGGTAAAGACGGGGTTCACTATTAACAATCTGAATCTCCTCTCTTGTAAAAGTTTGGGGGAAATTAATATATTCGTTTGCATCTCTAAGAGGGATATCAAGCGTTGTATCAAACGCATCTCCGCCAATTTGGCCTTCTATTACTGTAACATCATCTTTTTCACTGAGTATGAACTTTCCGGGGATATCAGGAAGGGGGCAAGTGCATGATTGTCCAGGTGTATCAAGGCACTGCTGTATTGATTCGACCATCTGATAGAACTTTCCTTCATTACCAGAAAGGCATTCATCACCGTATTTCCAGTCATGGTGGAAACTGCTGGTTTTTGATTCGATGCAGAAATCAAGATAGTCTGATGTCTTGCATGTCTCTGCAAGGATCTTTGCCTCATCGCGAACTGTATGAAAGATGTTAAGATCATAAGGAATATCAATACTGAAACCAATACCAAAGGAAAGGGTTGTCCTTAGGTTCCTTGAAGGTGGAGGCATGTTAAAGCGTTGCATTGCTTTTTCAACATAGTCCTCAGTGTCCTTAAGGTCATGTCCTTGATGAATGTCCTTGAAGACCTCTTGAAACACAAGAATCCTGCCGATATAGAGGGAGCGTCCTGTGGTGTCATCAATGTGCTGGATATAGGATTCTATACCTGGCCCATACTTTTCCTTAAGTTCTGCCACTGTTCCAGCACCCATGTTATATGCCAGGATAGCGTCAACCATCACATCACCTGAAAACTCTTTCTCAAGAGACTGAAGGTTGCGGTTAAATAATTTAAGGGATAATCGCACTGCCAGCTCATCGTTATCAATTATTTCTTTTGGTGGTCCAGTGAAACCCATATCAAGTGCAACAGGATACATTATCTGGGTGAGGCCATAACTGCAGGAGAACTGGTGGAATTCTTTTGTCCCATGACTTTCATCAAAACCACACCTATCCCCTCCTTTATAGGGACCATTCTCATCAGGTTTACAATAGATTGGGTCATCACAGTGTTCTTCACATAAATCATAAAATGATTTTCTCTCCTTACATAATTCACTTTCCTCATTTTTCTGACAAGCGACAAAAGGCTCTTCATAATTATCCTCGCATCTGATAGGAGAGTCTGAAAAATAATCGCTTTCAACATAGAAAAGGCCTGCATATAGATAGGGTTCAGGAAGACCCATATCTTCTGCCTCTGAGATTATCATATCCAATGTGTCTTTGTCATCAAAGTTTTTCATTTTGTCAATCCGTGAGGAAACATCCTCTATGAGCCTTTTTTTTGCCTTTTCTTGCTCTGTTGCCATTGCTGAACCTAGTAAAATAAGAAGCAGTATCCCGATTAATATTTTGGTTTTCATGGGCTCAGGTGTATATGGTCTTTGTGGCTATCTATTAAGGAAGCATATTGGGCTTGTGTGCAAGGTGTTTTTCCCTTGTAACACTTATCATTATCAGGACCATAAAATTCTCCATCCAAGTTCTTCTTATAATAATCAGCTATGAGTTCATAGCAATCTCCAAAAGTTTCTCCCCTGCCATCATAATACTCGTATGCGTATACAATCTTACCATCCTTGTCCCTGCATCTGGAGATATCGGCAGCATTTCCAATGTAATGGTTGCTTGTATCTGAATGACTACCGGTGGAGATTGAAGAGATATAAAGTCTTGCCTTGCAATCCTCATGGCCTTTACATTCCTGGTCATGCCATGCCTCTCCAAGGTCCAGAAGAACGCTGGCTAACTCTTTGGTCATGGCATTACCATCCTTTGCATCTGAAGCGATTTCAAGATGATTTGCAAGGGGGTCCTTGATCGAGTAAAGGGTGCTGAAATCCTCTTTTGGGAATAAGGCGCATGCACCAGGAGTGCTTCGTTCCTCGTTTGTACAAGAAGGTGAATGCAATGCAGTGGCTTGATCATAATCAACAATAGGGGGTGAGACCATACCACCATAACTTTGGACTGATTTTGTAGTGATACCTTTTCTCAGGGTTACACCAGGGCCTACGATATCAAACCTGGTGGTGTCAGAAATATCAAGATTTGCAAAAGAGAGGGAATCAATTCCTGCTTCCTCCAGGACATCAAAGAAAAGCTCATTGAAGTAGGATTCTGTTGCAGAGTTAGGAGACTCTGGTGCGCACTCTTCAAAGGATTTATCCTCTGTCTGCCAGAGCTGGTATCCCTGGTATTGTCCACAATCTTTGCCTTTTGCCTGGGTGCCCTGAGAAGGTTTGACCCATCCTTTGCTTGCGGCAAGCTCTAAGGCCTGCTTGAGGAAGGATTGGGTATGCATCTGCAGGAATGCCTCTTTGTCCGCTGCTTCCTGGTATTGCTGATAAATTGAGAATTGCTGGTGACCGAGGTTATAATCTATTTTCTCATCCTTATTGCTTGCAACAGAGTAGATCTGAACCATTATTATAATTACAACTAGGACAATTCCTACATGAAATATCATCCCTTTCTTGTTCATTTTTTTACATACTCTACTCTTAGAGTTACATTTATCGGTGTTCCATCATTTAACAAGATGGTTTTTGAGACTATATCTGGTGTCGAAAAATAATTTTTGCATGACCCTTTTCCTCTAAACACATTTTCTGAAAATATCCTGCCTTTTGGTTTTTGGTGCCTTCCAAACTCGTCCGTAGGATTATTCGGATCATTACTGGTATGCTTCTCCTTATTAAAATAGATTATATAGGTTGCGATGCAGTCAATGAATTCCTTGTCTTCTGTAACTACGTCCGTAAAGGTATGTTCAGAAAAATCCAGGATATCCTGGACTTTGCCCTTAAAGGAAGTGATATTTTGCTTGCACGCCTTCCCAGCGGAACATGCTTCATAAGTTTTTGAGTAATGGTCCCTGATATTCATGCCATCAACTTCTGTCCTGAGGATATTATTCAGCATCATGTCCATTGTAAGATGCCTGGATTCTTCTTCTATGTTAAACTCTATTGGGGTGTTTGGGCTATAAAGCAAAAAGAAGATGATGAAAACAACTATAAGTGCGATAACTGACATAACAAGTACTGCTGATTCTGAGACTTGTCCTTTCTTCATTGTTTCACCACTGTTATAGCCAATCTTCCTGGGTCTAGTGAACCTTTATCATTTACGAGTACATAAATGGATTGCCTGACTTTTGTTACAGATCCAGGACCTTTCCCACTATATGATATAGGCTCAAGTTTCATATAGGCCTTCTTATTATAATAAATTGTGTCTGTAGAATCTTTTTTTATTAGCTCAATCTTTGCAGCTATGTGGTCCTCGAAATCACTGCTATAGTTTATTGCAGATTCATCAAACCTGCTAAAATCTATTATTCCTGGCTGCATCTTGTCAAGGACAGAATCATAATGGGAGATTCCATGGGGTGTATAAAGAAGGCGATGGATGAAAAGGGTGGCTTCAACCTCTCTAGTATCCACTTTTTCATTTACTGTTGAATTCAGAATCATGACCATGGCTACACCTATGATAAGTATCATGAAGAGTTTCCATATGTAATATACTCCTGTAAGGGAGACACTACCCTTTGTAAAATTCAGTAATCCCATCTGCAATTGTCTGCCAGATATCTTTTATCTTTTTGTTTTCCTTTAGTATCGAATCATCATTGAGAACATTACCTATTTCAAGACTTACAAATGAAGCACCAGGTTTTCTCTCAACCCTGACCTGGTTTGCTCCCAATTTCAGGTTTGCCTGTTCAAATCTTTCCTTTAGTATACAGGAGAGTTTCCTTGCCCTTGAATCTGTCTGATCATAGGAGATTATTATCGGAGTTACTGTCTTTTGACCCATTCCTGCCTTCATCTCAATCAAAAGATCATAGTTTTGAAAATCTTGCTTGTCCTGTGTGGGATCCTCAGAAGTAAGTTTCACATTGGCATTAAGATAACCTTTGACATTATCTGCCAGGACCCACATGATATCCTCATCAACACCTTTCTCTGCTTTGTGAGGGTCAAGCACAATGAGATTTTTCTTCCAATCAGGATCTTTTGTATCAAGGGATTTGCTACAGGTAGAGGCTCCTGTATCCTCTGCGATATATACCCTGTTCTTATTCTCCAGGTAAATCCTGGAGGGGTTCTCCATATCCTCTGCCCTGAAAGGAATAAGATCATTTTTTGCAAAGGGATAGTATATCTTGGAGTCATCCTCTACTGTCACACGGTCTTTGAAAGAGAAGGAAAACTTTGAAAGGTCAACCTTGCTAGGATCATAAAGGTAACTTATCTCATAGGGAGATGCAGAGATTGTATCTACCAGAAGAGCAAGGTCTTTTGAAAGGTAGGTCTTCTCATGATAAGTGCTATCCTCATAAGCATTGATTCTTAACAGCATGAAAACCAAAAGTGCAGCGATCAAGATCAGGTCAAGAATATAAACCAACATAGCTTCTTGGTTTCCAGTATCGCTGTCCATGAGAGAGGCTTGGAAGACTGAGTTTATATGATTTTTGCTATTGGCAACCTGAGTCTGTGCATTTTCCTACAATACAGGCTTCTATCTCTTTATTATCTGGACCATGCTCACATATGCACAAGGTTTGCACATCCATTTGCTTAATGCACATAGTAAGGTCACATATCTCCTGAAGTGAATCATCATATTCATTTTCGAACGTCTTACATTTTTGATATAGTTCTTCATAGGTATGTTTTTTATCCTCATCTTTATAGAGTTCGTAGAGTTTTTTGATACCTTCATCAGTCAGAAACCTTAATTCTTTTGCATACCCATAAGCCTGAGGTTTAATGTATTTATCTCCCTCATCTGACCACCAGCCCTCATAATATTTTTCCTTTTCTTTCTCTAAGGAATCCACCTGCTTTTCAGAAAGTCCAAACAAGCCCTTGAACATAATTATGTCAGCATGATTCAATGATGATTTAGACATTGCCTCAATTATAATATCAATATCATCTTTTGTAAGATCATTGATAGTATCAAGATCGGTTCCAAAATTCAACCAAAAGTCCTTCCAATTGTTTTCCCAGACAAAAGGCCTGAAATGGTCATGGATGAAGGTCTCTTCTGATCTGGAGGTTTCACTAAGAGCCTTTTCCAATTCTTCTTCATGTCCTTTCTGTACCTTTACCTTTTCATTCAATTCTTTGATCTCTTGGGTAAGCTTTTTTTTCTTGCCCTTTTCATTGTAGAGTTCTTTGCGGTATTCAATGAAATAATCATTGAAATCATTAGTCAAGTCAAGAGGTGCCAAAAGGATATAGGTAGTGCCCTGGTATTCCATCTTTTCCAGATAAAGATTTCGATTGCCAAAAAAAGCCTCAACCTTTTTTCCGTTGTTACCCAGGTTTTGAGAGCCATCCCACCAACCATATCTTTGAAAGCCTAACAAAAAAAGATAGCCATAAGAACCAGCCCATTCATCTGAGAAATCAGCAAGGGAAATATCTTTATTTTTACCCTGATTCTGGGGAGGAAAACTCTGAGTCAGTTCATCAAATCCAATATTCTCTTCCTTCTTAAGAATATCCAGTAATCCATCAGTCTGGTCGCCAAACCTATCAAAAGTGTAGCCTGCTAATATTATTTCTTCTTTAAATACCCGGCAGTTAACTATATCTTCTTTCTTGATAAGACATATACAAGCACTATTACCGCATTCAACAGGCCTTTCAACTTTTTTATTATTGATGAAATTCCAATCATCACGAAAGCTGTTTTTTATTGGTGCTATCATCTGCTTGTCTGTCGTATATCTTAACTCAAAGGTGTCGGCAAAAAATTGGGTAGTAGGGTCATGATTCTTATCAAAGCCAATGATTGAATAACCTTCTTCAAGGGTTATGGGGATTACATTCTGGCGGAAAGTGTCAGTTGAATCGATCAACCCATTGATATTTTGAGTAAGGACATTGAAGCTTTTTTCTGTCGGTCCATCTACACCAAAAACATTGGAGAGAAAACCAAAAATCGGTGTGAAGAGAACGAATATCAGGATTGCGGCCAATGTAAGGCCAACAACCTCACTCATTACCATCTGGGCCTTAGCCATCGCAATCCCCTGCTATGAATCTAAAGGTATTGGAGTTAGTTTCATCAGTACACTCGCTTCCTTCAAGAACATAATCCTCACAAGAGCTATCCATACCATCTTTACCAACGCCGCATTGAGTTTCTCTTCCTTCTAACCTATGCCTGCATGTTACCTTGTCTGGATCATCTCTTGTCTCTTCTGTTTCACAGGCATCAGCCATACCATCACCATCAGTGTCAATTGTACTATCTCCATCAATACAGGGATCACATGTATCTGGATAGCCGTCCCCATCACAATCTGGAAGGTCATTGACCATTATCTCTGATTCCTTGCAACCATCCAATTGATTCTTGACCTTGATAGGATCCAGAACAGCAGAAGAAGTGTCTAGCACCTTACTTTTTATCATAGATCCTGCGAAAAAAATGATTACTATAGCCAAAATGAGCCCAACAATCTGTCCAAAACCCATCACATCACCCTATGGCTTTGCAGCACTTGATTATGTCTCCTTTCTTCTCTGTATCGTCGCCAGTATATTTCCCTGGTACCAATAACTGACCAGGACCACAGTCGCTTGAGGTTTGCTCTTCAGGGCATTCATAAGAAGTGGAAGTGTCAAAAAGACCAAATCGATCATTCATTATATACAAGGAGAACGCCAATATGACAAGCATTATGATCATCCCTACAATCATCTGCATAGAAAGACCTACACCTTTCTTTGTATTCATTCTACACAACACCTTACATAAGCTCCTTCATCATGTCCATCATAGGGTTCTTTCAGTTGGATAATCTCTATTTTTCCCTCGCATTCACCATCTATGGCTTTTTCATAATCCTCGCTGGAACAGTCTTTGGAGTCTGTAGCTTCTGTAAATACCCTTGCCTTGTCACCAAATATGAAAAGGATTACGACAAGCACGGCCATAGCTACAATAGCTATGATTATGAAATTGATTGAAATAGATATTCCTTTCTTCATCAATAATCACCCATTGGTACACAACATTTGACAACATCGCCTTTCTCTGCAGTTTCTTCTAATTCTTTGCATTCTGTTCTCAAAGGGCGACTGTTTATCACCTGCCCTTCCGGGCAATCGTTTTCTTCTGCAGCCTTAGCATCAGGACACTCGCAGTATTTGGTGGTAGCACTTGTAAACACCTGCGCCTTGTTATTGAATATGAAAAGAATGACAACCAAAACAGATATAGCAATGATTGCAATGATGATGAAATTGATTGAAATGGATATTCCTTTCTTCATGAGAGACCTTAAAATTCTGCCATTAATAAAATTTACTGTTAATGGCTATGATGGTTGCATGGACCATTGCAGGGTCTGACGCAATGCTGGGAAAAGATACAGTCAAAATCTTTGAAATCACAGCATGTCCAATCTTCTTTATCTGCTTCAAGATTCTTTGTGATCTCAGGATAATCTTCAAGTTTCTTTATATATTCCTCTGCCTTGTTTTCTTTCTCGAGCGCTAGATAGGAGAGGGCAATGTAGAGGTTGGCCTCATGATATATATCTCCTGATAATTCATCCATTCTTTTAAATATCTGGATAGCTTCTGAATATTCTGCTTTAGAGTAAAGTTTCTTGCCTTCTTTCATTAAATCAAGATATTTTTCCTGTGTCTCTGAGATCTGCGGATCTATACCAAAGGTGAATTTATTAAATAGCCAGCTTCCTGCAGCAACAATCAATATTCCGATTACAAGCCACATGAGCATATTGTATGTCTGTCCTTTCATTCTACCCAAAACTGAATATGCTTGTTCCTACCTGCATAAGGATAGGAGTGTATTTCCAGACCAAATAAACTGTGAATGCAATCCCCAGCAATACAAAAAAAATCTTTACTATGTTATCTGTCAGAATATTTCCCTTGTCCATTCAATCACCTTGCTTTGATGGAAAGTAATCACATTGCAACTCTTTAAAGCTTTCGCCTGTATGCTCACGAAGAAGGACCATTGCCAAATGTGCCTCTTCACCTCCTAAATAAGTTTTAATCGCACTGGTAGCCCCTGCTATGAGACCTACTGCACCTGAAATTGCAATTGTAACTAATCCAACCCCTCCTGTAACAACTGTAACCAATACATAGCCGGTTACTGCGGCTGCACCTGCGCCTGTACCTATCCCTATAATTGCAGTAGTTTGCTTTTTGCCAAGGGTGTTTATCCAGTTTTCAATCGTACTTGTCCCTTTGGCATAGACAAACACGATAGAATAATCCTTGGCTGTATCTATTACCTTATCATCGATCTGTTTCGCATTTTGATTTTCAATGTATTTATGAGCGAGGGAACTCTCATAATTCATGAGATAATCCATATAAGTTATGGTATCATTGTATTTAGTCTGGGCGAGATAGGTTGAAAATCCATCTATCTCTTTTTCCTCTTTGAAGCTTAAAATGGAACATACAGAGCAATAGACTTGCCTTTTTTCAAAGATCTCCGGCTTTCCTCTCAAAAAATTATCCCAACAGGTGACCATCTCATCAGCAATGGCTTTTTTTATGTCTGAATCCTTTTTAGCATCAATCTCCACTTCTTTGGTTGGGCACTTGAGTTCCTGTGGCTCAAGCTGGGCGCCTTTTATGTGCATGAGTTCCATGGTCTTGACACTGGAGCGGCACATCTTATCCTCATGGTTCAATGAATCAGAGGCAAATATTGTGTTGTAGAAGCCAAATATGACTAGTAGGACCATCACGATTGCAAACACTTTATGTATAAGTTCAAAATACATTTTTCAGTTAGCCAGGAATGTACAGCCATAATCGTCTAATTCTTTAGGAAGGATAAAGTCAATAATAGCATAATTCTCATTATCTAAAGCCCACCCGGTAATGAAATTTCCTACTCTGCCAACAGTATTTTCTTTATCCAACCAACGGCCGGTTCCATCATGTACATACAATAGATAATATTCCTTATCAAGATCTATTTCTTTCTTATAATCAAAATCTTCTGAGTTCGCTGATTTGGTGAGATAGTCTGCATAAGTTGTACAGTTATCACACATGCGAGTTGATTTAAGATATTCTCCAAAATCGATCTTATCTACCTCATTTGCAAGGGATTTCTCGAACTTGATCTCAGCACATATGAGGCATGCCCTGGTACCCTCAAATCTTTCCTGCCGGAAGGGATTTATTTTTCCTTCTCCAGTCATGTAGTTACAAATACGGGCCTCTTCTGCCAGAAGATGAGATATATCAGTTTTTATAACATCCCCTTTCTTTTCGACATCACTTTTTTCAATCTCCAGCTCATAGCGTGGACAGTCAAAATCAATTGCTATCTTGTTCCCTGCCAATTTTGTGTTTGCAGCTGCAAGAATGCTGAACTTGCATAACTCAATCTGCTCCTTTCGGCTTGCTTCACCAGTAAATCCATTGATAAAAGCAAACATGACAACGACTGTGAGAAGAATTGCAATCATCTTTACCATCTGAGAATTGACCTGAGCTTTCATAGTCCCATAAAAATCTTGACAGCAATGGTCAAAACAATCGCCATGAGCATCGCCATTGCGATCATCATTATTGTCTGGCTCTTAAGCTGCCCTTTCATAGAGTTATACCGAAAAATAGAATATATAAATGTTACGACCCTGCACTATAGACAGGTATACAGCAGACATTAGCACAATTAGTGTTTGAAGAGTCTCCTACTTTTGCCTCGTTGGAATAGCAGCCATCTTCCCTGCACGTTCCGCCTTGATTTTCACAGGAACGTAATTCTGTGCCGAATATCTGGCTTCTACCGGAAAAGATTATCGCAATCACTACCAGCACAAGCAAGGCAATCGCAGCAATTATAATAGTATTTAAAGAAAGACTTTGTGCCTTCCTCATATCTCCTCACCAGGCATGCAACACTTCATGTCTTCATTTACAGACCCATCGTTATTCAAGCATACCGCTGTTCCAATATTTCTTTCGATCATACCGCCTGGACAGTCACTGCCATCTGGAACACAACTTCCTCCAAGATTTTCGCAACTCTTGGAGTCACTGACAAATATGCTGCTACGTGACATAAATACAACAGAAAGAATAACAAGTACAAGCAATGCCAAAGCTGCGATGATAATAACATTCATTGATAATCCTTGACCTTTTCGCATGAGATTCACCTCTACTCTAGCCTGAGAGCAAGTAGTATTTAAAATTATCTATGCAGATCCAGGAGTTTTAAGTCACTCATGAAGCACTCACGCTTGAGATCATCGATTATATAATGGACATCCACTTTTTCTATGGTAAATTTCTCTTCGACCTTCTCCAGAAATTCCTCAAACTCCTTCAGATGGCGAAAAACCCCTTCACAAAGGAAGTCGAATCCATTATTGATACGATAAAGGGAATTTACATGGAGATGGGAGAGCATGTATTCGCGAAGCGATTCCCTACAGGATTTGTTCACCTTGAGCATGATATTTGCCCGTAAGCTATAACCCAGCTCGTTGAAATCAATTAGAGAGGTGTGCTTTTTTATGAGGCCGCCTCCGTTATGGCGCAGACGCTCATAAATTGTAGAGACTGGAATCTTTAGCTTCTTACTCATATTGGTAAGTGATTCTCGGGCATTGCTTCGCAAGCACGTTATTATCTGCATATCCTTTTGGTTCATTGGGAACACCTCCATTTTCAAGTTGATTGGATTTACTCCACCTTTCCTGAAAATCTATTCTTGAAAAGGAGCCCATAGTATATATAATTGATTCTTAAATCTTATATATTGTCTTATAATTATATAATTAAGAAAATTTTTTATATCTGGAGGATTTTTCTTTATATATGCAAAGGAAAGTAATCCAGCTAGCGGGGAAGACACTGGTTGTGAGCCTGCCGAACAAATGGGTAAAGCAGTTCGGGATACAAAAAGGGGATGAGCTGGATATCCTTGAAGAAGATAACCAACTGGTGATCCGTAGCGGTATTAGGAGAGAAGAAAGTAAGAATATATTTATTGATATATCAGATAGTAAAGAGAGAATTATAAGGTGGACTCTCTCTGCACTTCATAAGAAAGGATATGATGAAATACAAGTTAAATTTGAACATATGGATAAACTACGAATACTTGAGGACCTAATACGGAACCGATTTATTGGGTTTGCTATTGTTCATCAAACAGAATCACTCTGCATAATAAGAAACATAACGAAAGAAGCTGAGATGGAGTTTGATTCTATTTTAAGAAGAGGCTTCTTGGTCACCGAATCCCTGGCAGAAAGCACTTTGGATCTTATGAAAAGAAAGAAATTCAAAGAGATGTCTGAACTAGTTCAACTTGAAAAAACGAATAATCAATTGACAAATTTTTGCGAAAGAATAATCAATAAAGGAAAATATCCTGTTGCTAAAGATAGCCATTTTATGTATGTCATTGCCTGGAATCTAGAGAAAGTAGCGGATGATTACAAGTATATATGTGAATACCTTAGCAGATTAGATAATCCTGTAATTGATCAACCTACAGTTGAAATATTTGAAAGAATAAACCACTATTTCAAAGAATTTTATTATCTATTCTATAAATTTAAGATAGAAGAACTTAATGAACTGGATAAGAAAAGAAAGATAATCATTAAAGATATCATTGAAGTATGTGAACATGCCAACAAAGAAAACACAGTAATCTTAAACTATCTTCTCAGTAATATCTACAAAATTGTTGATTTCCATGCCTCTACAATTGCGTTGAATAGTGAGCCTGAAGATTGAAAAGCCCGTGTTTCAATTCATCAATAGAATATCTTTCAGTTCCACTGTAATGTAAGTAAAAATCTCTAAGATTATCCTGCATATATTCAATAGATTCAATTGCCTGGGAAATAACATGCACCCTTCGCGGATGGAGTTCTGATCGATTACCAGTAGACCAGGCTGATGTCAAAGAGAGGGCACGTTGGAATACAGCCCCACAATAAGCAAAAAGGCTTTCTTCTTCGTTTATATCCTCCTCTAATTTTTGGTAAGCTAATTTTACATAATGGAATTGTTTTTCAAGTGATATTTCTCCAGTATATATAAGTAAATTTGCAAGGTTGAAGGAAAAGGGAACAGAAGCATTTTTTTCGTTATCGAGTTTTGTCATTACACCATCATTTCGAACAAAAAGATTTTCAGGGTGATAATCGAAATTGACTTTTGTAGGGCTGGTTTCTAAGTATCTCCATATAGGTTTTCCGTTTTCCGTAATTTCCTCCAATGTTTTCTTATCAATCTCTGATTGAATAAGATTAAGTTTTGTCTTATTTCTATAATCAACTTGAGGTGCAGAAATATCAACATTTTTCCAAAGGTATGCAAGTAGATCTACGGCTTTCTCGAAATATTCAGGTAAGGAAGGGTCTTCGTCGAGAATCTTTTTTTCCAAAGTCTCACCTTCAAGGTTCTCCAAAACAAGAACAGGCTGCTCAAAATCTGATTGGCTATGCACTAAGGTTGTTAAGGGTATTGGTACATCATAGTCAGTTTTGCGAAGAAGATCGCCCAAGTATTTAGTGAATTCAAACTCCTCCTCGACAGCCTCCTGGGACCTACACTCCTTGAAGAGCCATTGTTTTTCTCCTTTGATAAAATACATCCCGTTCTTTGTCTGTCCTATTCGTTCTAGGTTCTCTCCTTCAAAATAATTCTTTTTTACAAGAGGATATAAGAGCTCCAAGGTTTTATTTCGTAAATTAATTACCTTATTATAGCAGGATGTCAGTGTTGCCACATTATCTGCCAAGTTTATCATATATAAGAACCGCTCCTGATAATAATTAGCTTTTCCCTTGATTCTCTGGAAATATTTATCAGGTTCTTTTAATAGGACTGGTTCGGCAAAGGTATCGATAAACTCCCTGGCTACTCGCTCATCAAGCATCTTTTCGTAATATGTAATGAAATTACCACCACCAACTAATGCAGCATTAAAAAGATGCTGTGACTCAAGAATCTCGTCAGGATTATATCTAACTTGCACAGAAGTTTTTGCAAAGTGGAACATGAGACGTTCTTTAAGAACAGGGGATTCCAATCCATTCAATTTTGCCTCTACCCAGATTGAGGAAAAACTGGAAAGGGCTTGCCTGTACATGGGAAGCGTAATAGTTTCAGGATTTTTTCGGATCTTTCTATGATACAGGTTGACGATTGGAAATTGCGCGTCAAGATACTTGTACCTTTCCGAAAGGTCTTTTAATAACTGCATCTTTTTAGGAAGGTCAGATCTTGCAGCTTGAAGATAAGTTTTAGATATATCCAGAAAAGACTTGACAGAGAATTTATAACTGGTTTTTTTACGTTCACGCTTCCGGGAGATTTCAGATCTAAATGGAAGATTATACATCCTGTTATAAAGAATAGATAGTGTGCATGCGCCCATAGCCACAAAGCCATATGTGAAAATTTCAGTTATGGCAAAACCAAAATAGTCATAGGATTCCAAAAAATCCTGAATCTTTGGGTTTGCGCACAAATCCGTAACCCAAGGCTTTTCCAAGAAGGCCTCGCCACCATATTTTATGAAGTCAGGTGCGTCATATCTGGTTATATCAAAAAGATTGAATTCTCCTTGTTTGTGAGCCTGATACTCTGTGTATGTATAGTATCCAAGGGAGGCAAGCAGAAAATTAAACCAATTAAAATGCTTTAGCATTTCAAGTGGTGATTATTTTACCAATATAAACTTTTTGTTACTGTTCAATGATAAAAAGAGAGATAGTTTTATATATCAGCTATTCATTCCACTCCCTAAAAAGAGAGTATTACATGAGGAAATAACTATGATAGTTAAGCAGGATTTTTTAAATAAACTCAAGGATTTTGGCTTGAATAGCTATGAAAGCAAATTGTGGACATCGCTACTCTCAAGAGGGATATCAAGCGCAGGTGAGCTATCCGACATCGCTAATGTCCCGAGATCAAGGACTTACGATGTGCTTGAATCACTTGAAAAGAAGGGATTCATTGTCATGAAGATTGGAAAGCCTATCAAGTACATAGCTGTTCCACCTGAAGAGGTTGTTGAGCGGGTAAAATCCAAGATACAGGAAGATGCTGATACTCAAACAAAGATTCTTGATGAACTGAGGGAGTCAGAGGTTCTGGAGGAACTTAACCTTTTGCATACCCAAGGTATAGACATGATAGACCCTAGCGAGATGTCAGGACTTCTCAAAGGGAGAAAGAACCTGTATAATCATTTCGAGAGCATGATAAATTCTGCTGAACATTCAATCGTCCTGGTATCCTCCGAGGAGGGACTTATCAGAAAGGCCAATTCTTTCCTGCCTGCCCTGAAGAAAGCAAAAGCAAGGGGAACAAAAATAAGGATTGCTTCAAACCTTTCAAAAGAGGCTAAAGATAAGCTGTCGCATCTGGCTTGTCTTGCTGAGATAAGACATACTGACATGAATGGAAGGTTCCTTCTAGTGGATGGAAAAAACGTGACATTTACGCTTTCTGAAGGGGAAAAGACACACTCAAGCTATGACAGCGGAGTGTGGGTAAAAACACCTTTCTTTGCAAAGACATTCTCTGACATGTTCGAGAATCTTTGGAGCGGGATGAAACCCCTCAAATAATTTTTATTTTCTAGCATTATCTTAAAGCGCATTTGCAATAAAGTTTAATAAAGAAAAATAAAGAAAATTTTAGATCATGTGGAACCATTTCTGCGCGTATCCACCTATCAACGGAATTTCTTTCTCCTTTCCCTGGATAGCGTAGACTAGCCCGATAATCCAGAAGACGAACAGTACAGGACCTATGAGAAGCATTAACAGGTTCACTACAGGTATAATACTGAGCCCGAACCCAATAATCATCAGTAGCAGTGTCTGCCTCAAGTGAAAGCTTCCGAGCGATGTCTTTTCGTTCTGATGCATTACCAGCGCGATAATCCAGCCTATGAGTGTTATATAACTCAAAATAGCTACAGTATGTCCTTGATTTTTAGCCATTTATAACCCCCTTATTGTTGTAATTAGTCTCTTATATTTTCTATTTATTAAATCTTTCGCAGTGAACGAATTCCTGAAATTTTATCTGAAGAAAAACTGAGTTTAAAACTAGTGGAGTTTCATGGCCCGGCGCATGGATATACCGAAAATAAGGGAGAACAGTATATAGGTTCCAAGCCAGCCAAAGCCGCTTATCCAAGGGATACTTCCAAGAAGAGGGATATCCTGCATTGGCCTGATGGGTTCGTAGTTGATGATTACCTTCTTGATTTGACCGTCATACTCCTTTTCAGCTTCAAGGTATTCTTTGGTTGTGGTTATCTTCACAGACTTGGTGACAGATTCACTATCCGTGGAGAAGCCAAGAGCATATATCCCTTCAGGACCCTGGAGTTCCCAGGTTGCATTGGTTGCTGGTTGAGTGGCATCGCTCAGGAGGGTGAGACCCTGAGGATCAATGGTAATATCTCCTGATTCAGCTATTGCAGAGACTGTGAATGGTTCATTTGGTTCAATCGGATAGAAGGCAAGATTTGCACCCATCCACCAGATGACAAGGATTATGGGAAGGAAGGTTATGAGTGTAGGCTTTAGGCTCATCTTCATATATTCCATGTTGGTCTGCATTGCTTTCTGCTGGACCTTCATCATCTTATCAGGCTGATCTTTTAGCTCTTTCATCTCTTTTTGATATTTCTTGAGCTGCTTCTTGAGCCTTTTCATTTTTGCCTGATCTGTAAAGAACTTATAGGCCAGGGTGATTATGGTTGAGATCAAGACTGCAAGAATAAGGATTGCAACAAAAGGGTCAAGCTTCAATAAAGGTGATAATAAAGGAGATATAATCGACATTTTATTCCATGAATTTCCTCATCATCGGGTTCATATCCATCATGTGCTGCTTGCTGATCTCTTCATACAGCTTATAGATTATCATCACTGTCAGCAATAGCCCTGTCCCTGAACCTAGAGCGCCGGATATGTCTGCAAGCGCTGCAAGGATACCTATCGTGATTGCACCCATGACTGTAAGAGGAGTGATGTATCTTTGCAGTAAGCGTTCAAGAACACGCTGGTCTTTTCTGAAACCAGGAATCTGAAGACCAGAGGACATTATCTGTTTTGCCTGGCTGCGTGCATCCATACCTGCGGTCTGGATCCAGAATATGCTGAATATGACACAACCGACAACCATTATTAACATATAGATTCCGGCCTGAAGAACGGCATCAAGAGTTACACTACCCTTGATTATGCTTCCTACGATGTTAGGGGGATTTGCCCATGCTGCAAGACCTGAGACTGCCTGATCCCCTACAAACTCTCCCAGAAAGGTTCCGCGTCCAAGCCAGCCTTGTAGAAGGCGTGCCCATAACTGGATATTCGCAAGCAATGCTGCAACCAATATCACTGGAATATTACTTGTATAGATAAAGCTGAGAGGCCAACGGATACCATGTCCCCTTACACGACCGAAACTCAAAGGGATCTCTATTCGCATGGCCTGGCTGTAAACAGCTATCACGAATACTACAATAGTGGATGCAACTGCAGCAAACTGGAGTCCTGCAGTAATTGGGTCTCCTGCTGCGAGAGATTGGAAAAGTGATGGTACCGCTCCTGCTGCATATTCTGGGTTAAGCTGGGATTTAAGCGGACTCAGGGCGCGAATAAAGACTGTCTGTGATACTCCTGCTGCAATGAAAAGCGAGATACCTGATCCAAAACCCCATTTGGCTATTACCTCGTCCATGAAAAGGATAAGGATTCCTCCTATTATGAGCTGGACTATAAGAAGAACCTCTAACTGAAGATATAAGGGTGTTCCTGCAAACTGAGAGGCAGGAGCAAGACCGCCCATAAAAACATAGATTATGGCTTCAAATACTATGAAAAAGACTGCAAGGATCTTTTGGAAACCCTGAAACCTGCGTTTACCCTCTTGTGAGGTAAGATCGAACTTGAAAATACCAGAACCATTCAATAACTGAAGGACAATGGATGCTGTAACTATAGGACCTATACCAAGAGAGGTGATCGAGCCAAAGCTTGCACCCAGGATGACTGAGAGATATTCAAACTGCGAGAGTGCGTTTGCTCCCAGGCCAAATAAGGGTATATGCCCAAGTATGAAGAAGATTACTAGAATTATCCCAGTCCACTTTAGCTTTTCCTTGAAGGAAAGTCTTTTTTGTGTGGGGCCTGCTACTTCAGGCAGATTCTGGATTATTGAATCAATAAAGGCCATAGAACCAACCTATTGCTGTATCTCTCCTCCCGCATTCTTCACCTTTTCAGATGCTTTCTGGGAGGCTTGCTTGACAATTATCTTCATCGGTTTTGTGACTTTGCCATTACCGATCAATTTGTCATAACCTGCTTTTCCTAAATCGATTGTATATGTTCCTTTTTCTTCGATTGCAAATCCTTTCTTAACAAAAGTTTCAAGATGGGTCTCCAGGAACTGAACACCTATTGCTGGTGTAGGTTTTGCTGTCCTGAAGCCTACTCTTCCAAGAAGCTTCCTGGCTTTCCAGGTTGTTGGCTTGTTGCCTTTACCTTTCTTACCTATTCCTGCATTACCGCGTCCGCCGCGATTACCTGCTCCTCTTCTTTTCTTCATGGAGCCGCAGCCGTGTGTCTTTGACCCGCGGTACTTTTTCACTTTCTTGCTATGTATCATTTTAAATCATGCGTTTAATCAGATCGTTGATCTTTTCCTTCCGGTCACCAAGGGCACCGCCTCTTGCAAAAGGAACTTTTATTCCTCCATAACCTTTGCGTGGTGGATGCAAGGGTATGAACCTATCTCCTTTCTTTTTCAGTGCCGTTTCAGTCTCTTCATCAAGAATTCCCCAGGTCACGTAATCTTTTATAACCCTGAGCATGCCTCTTGTTGAAGGCGTATCAGGGATTATGACACATGAATTCTTCCTGAGAAGTTTCAACTTAGTAAGGGTTTCCTTGACATCCGGCCGAATATTTATTATGCTTCGTACCAAAATTACCGCAATATTTTTCTCTGCCATTTTTACTCTTCTTCCAGACCTTCTTTGAGGTCCTCCGGAAGCTTTCCTTCGACAATCGTTGAATTTGATACTTTTGTACTGATAGTTTTTCTGAGTGCATACATACATGCTATGATCAGGTTTGTCTTAGTCTTGGTCTGACCACGACCTTTTGACCATACATCTTTTATGCCTGCAAGATCCAGTATCTTCTTGCACTCTTTCTCTACGATAAGACCTTTACCTTTTGGTGCTGGAAGCAAGGTCATTGTTGCTGAACCGCATTTTCCATCTACACGGAAAGGGACTGTATGAGGGCCATCACAGGCACATTCCCAGCTTCCGCATCCGCGGGCGATCTTGATCAGATTGAGTTTTGCATTCCTGAGGGCTTTTTCCCTGGCAGGAACTGTCTCTTTTGCTTTTCCATAGCCAATGCCGACGTAACCATTCCTGTTTCCGACTACTGCAAAGGTTGAGAACTTTGGCTTGTTCCCTTCACGGGTCTTTTTTTGGGTCTGCTTGAATACCCTTCGGGCGCCTCCTCCGAATTTACCTTTGGATTGACCTATCAAAAGTAGATCGGTCTCTAGATTAGGGAGAAGAGCATCAACTATCTCTGGCTCAAGGATTCTTTTTCCCTGGCTTATAATCTCATCAATATCTGTAATCCGGCCTTCCTTGACTGCTTTTCCAATCTCAGTCTTTGGAGTCCAGCTATCAAAGATTGTAACCTGCTCCTGAGTATTTTGTTTTTCGCTCATTTTATATTACTAACCTTTTGTTTTACCTGATCAATCATCTTGGAAATCTGGGATGGATCACGTTCCTTGGTTGATAGATTTTCTGCATAAGCCTCGATGTGCTTACCATTAATCCGGTCATCTGAAGGGAACTTCTCTTCATTACAGTTTATGTCAATCCCTGCATCCCTGATGCCCTTGATAACTGCGAAGATCCGGGAACCTTTAGTAGGGGTCCTGAAACCAAGATCGACTACAAGATCTTTCAGTCCTGCTTTCTTGCATTTCATACCTGTCATGTATCCTGTCAGATATGCTGCAGGGATATTTCCAAGGGTTCCTTTCCAACCATGATTTTTAAGCTCACCACTTTTTGCTTCAGCCAGAACCTTGTCACCTACTGGATCAAAGCTTATGACCTGTACCAGCATATTCTTAAGTGACTGGCGGATTACAAGGCGAGGTTTCTGGGACTGGACCAACCTAAGCCTTTTCTTATAATTGGTCTTTCCTTCCTGTTTTCGCCTGTAAGGGATTGTCTTGATTGTTTTTCGTGTCATTTTTTATCGTTAATATACATCTTAAGGTGTCGCAGGCTTCTGAAGAATCCACCTTTTGCGTTGTTGTAGAGTTTCCTGTATTCCTCTGCTGATAAAACACCTTTCTCGCGAAGCTCTTTCAGGAGAGCACGCTGTTTCCTGATACGGTTCATCCAGTCCTCTTTTCGAGGGAGCCTAGCTGTGTTTCTTCCTTTCCTGGAACCCTGGCCTTTTCTTCTTCCTTTACGCTTCTGCTCTGCAAACTTTCGGGCACGTACACGGGAAGGACCAACTTCTGTTGCTTTCCAGATTCCATGTGACTTTATAAGATTGCGTAAATCTATTTTTGTGATGGATTCCTTGATCTCGTCAAGCCTTGAGCTATCAAATACCACATTGCTTTCAGAGCACTTCAGTAGTTGTGCTGCCAGCCTTTTTTGATTTCGTAAATTCATAAGGATCACTCTTTCTTGGTTATTACCTTGTCCTTCTCTTCTTTCTCTTTCTTCTTATGCTCATCGAGCTTGTCGGCAAGGTCTTCCTTTTCTTCTTCTTTCTCTTCTGCTTTTTTCTCTGCTTTCTCTTCTGCTTTCTTCTCTGCTTCTTTACGTCTCTTTTCTTTTGCTTTCTTTTCCTGCTGTTTTTTCTTCATCTCCTTGTCAACTGAATCAAGGAATGCTTTTGGATCTTTTAGGTTGAGTATCGGAAATTTCTTTTCCTGAATTTTCTTTACAAGCTCAATCTTCTTTCTGGTTCCAACCTTTGCAGATATGATTGCTCCATCTCCTTCTTTCAAAGATTCAATGTCTGCAAGGGAGGAGATTATAACCTGCTTATATCCTTCAGGCGAAAGGCCTTTGCAGTCACGGGGTGAACCCCATCCGCACTCAGGACTTCGCTTATAACCTCTCTTATGAAGACGCATCTTTGATTGAAGACCTTTTGGTTTACGCCATTTATCACCCAGCTTTGGCTTCTTGTGATTATCCTGGCGAGTGAATTCAGGTTTCTTCAGCTTGATTTGCTTGCGTAGTTCTAGGTTCATTTTATTTCCTTTCCTGCTTTGTTTGTGATATAGATACCATCCTGGAATATCCGTTTGTCCCGGTTGGTTATCCTGCAGAGCTGTTCAATGTCTGCTGCGACCTGACCGCAGATTTCGCGGTTTGTGCCTTCGACAGTTATGTCATTTCCGTCAATCTTAACGTCAGCACCTTCTTTAATATTAAGTACCCTTGGTACTTTTTCTCCAAGGAAGTTCTTGATTATGAATTGCCCTTTATTGACAGAGACATTCATAGGAAAGTGTCCTGAACATATCTTTAGCTTATATGTGAACTTTTCTGTGACGCCTTTTATCAGGTTCCGGGCATGTGCACGATAGGAATGAATCTTTGCTTTTTCACTACGGGTTGAATTATCGCACTTGAAAGTGATCTTATCAGTTGCAGTAATTGTTACCTTAGGATCTATCATCTTCTTTTTGGCTTCTCCCATCGGACCTTTAACTACAAGTTCCTTATCCTTATACTCGGCAGTTATGCCTTCAGGAATTTCTATTTCCTCATGAATTTGTTTCTCTTTCATTTTAGTAACAGTAAGCGATTAATTTTCCTCCAATGTTTTTCTTCTTGGCCTGGGTATGAGTCATGACACCCTGGGAGGTTGAAACAATCATTATCCCAACATTTCTTGCAGGGAGGAACCTTTTCTCGTATTTTTCATATCCTTCGGTCTGAATTGAAAAGCGGGGCTTGATCGCACCAGCCTTATTTATCTTACCAATCAGATTCACTGTGAATGATGTGCCTTTACTGTCAGGATTTTCTTCGAAAGATCCAAGATATCCTTCTTCCCTGAGAATCTCAAGGACCCTACTAATAGTTTTATTGACAGGAAAGAGAGTCACCTGTTTCTTGCTCACGTTTTCACTGTTTACTATTGATGATAATGCATTTGCTAGTGGATCGTTTAATACCATTTTACACCTAACTATATTTTTTGAATCCGATCTTTGTCGCAATCTCCCTGAAGCACTGCCTGCAAAGGTTAAGACCATACTTGCTTATATGTGCCCGGGTCCTTCCGCATCTCCTGCAATGATAAAGGTTTATACCTGTGCTACGCTCCTTTGGGGCGTTATGCTTCTTGAATTTCTCAAGCGCATAGGGTCGTGCTTTCAGTTGTTTGAAGACCTTTTTATAATCGCTATACGTCATTTATTCTTCACCAAGTTTAATTTCATATGATTCTTTCATGAACTGGATCGCTTCTTCCTGTTTTATCTTATGGGAAGAGGGCAATTGCTTCTTGAAGAGCTTTCTTCTCTTAATCCTGAATCCAGGACGTTCAAGGGTCACAGTGACCTGAAACCCCATGATACCTATGTCTGCATTATATTCAATATCAGGTATGTCTATGTATTCATCAATCCCAAAGGATATGTTGCCGTTATCATCGAAACATGATTGATTGAGGATATGGTCCTTTGCTCCCAAAAGCGGTCTTAGCACCTTATCGGCTTTCTTCCCCCTAAGGGTAAGCTTGCAACCGATTGGTAGACCTGGTCTCAGGCCCCAGCCTGCGATACGTTTTGAAGTGATTGTCTTTACAGGCTCTATTCCTACTATGTGCTTAATAAGAGCGATGCCTTTCTCAAGCTTTTGTTGTTCTTTTCCTGTCCCTACGTTCAAGGTCAGTTTCTCGATCCGAATGTTTCGCATGGGATTCATTGTGCTTACATAGTAATTTGCGGTTTCTTGGTGCCTATGACAAAGGCATACTGCTTGTCTGTCTCTACAAGCTGACCGTCATTTTTGTATATGATCTTGTCATCCTGTATCTCGTCGATAACACCACTGTTGCCTTTGTGGCGACCTCCGGTCAGGAAGACATATGCTCCTTTCTGCAAAGGGATGTGCTCTTTTATGTTCTTTCCTTCGAGGATAAGGGAATCTCCGGTCTTATATTCGTCTTTTTCGACGATAAGATTTCCTCCGCTGTTGAAGTTGAGCTGAGTCCTGTTTCCTTTGAGCTTAGCCTTATTCTTTATCTGAACAATATGATTGGATTCATCAGTCTCCTTTGCTATAAGCTTACCCTGAGTGTTTAGGAGTATCCGGAAATTCTGCCCGGTCTCATCAATGGTAACTGAGTCCATTATGCCCACAGGCTGTCGGTAACCTTTTACCTTCAACCCATTGATCTTTATTGTCTTGTTGTTGATCAGGTATTTTACATCCTTTGTATTAGCAGCAATCCTTGCCATGTCCTTGCAAAAGATAGTGAAAGGTACACTTGTCTCTATGCTGTGAGCGCCTGGTTTAGGGCAAGTGACGAATACGTTCGCCTTTCGCAGGATCTTCCAGTTTCTTGGTGCCGCTATTCTTTTCAGGTGATTTTTCATTTTGCCTCAACTTTCTGTTTTCTTTTTTTGTCATCGAGGACAGGACTTTCAATCATAAGATTGGAAGGGTGTATCGGATATAGTGTCTTACTCCCGTCTTTTTTTGCCATCTCAATGCCTGTGATGTATACCCTCTCTTCACGAAGGGAAATCCGCTCTACTTTTCCGTCTTTCCCTTTATACTGGCCACGCATGATGCGAACCTTATCGCCTGTTCGCAAACCCAGGCTTCGATGCCCATTCTTCCGGAGATCTTTTGAGAGGGATGCCCGCATGAACTTCTGCCTTGTATGCAGAGGCGCGTTAGCACGATACTTACGCTGCTTTCGCGTCTGACTGCTCCTTATCCATTTATTTGAAAATGCTTTCATTTTAATCATACTATGATATTTGCAACCTTGGAAACTCCAGGGAATCTTTCACAAACTTCTTTTGCTACTGCGCCTTTGAAGATTGTACCTTTGGGATTCCCTTTCAGGTCTTTCAGGACAACTGCTGCATTGTCCTCGAATTTGACCCTTGTGCCGTCAGGTCTGCGGTATTCCTTGCATTGCCTTACTATAACTGCAAAGACCACCTGCTTTCTTATTTCAGGTTTCCCTTTCTGAACAGATGCCTGCACCAGATCACCTATACCTGCAGCAGGAACTCTTCCTTTAACAGTCTTGTGGCCTTTGACACTGATGATCTTTAGGACCTTTGCGCCGGAGTTATCACAGGTTGGAACTCGTGCCCCGACTGGCAGTGCTTTTGTTGTGCTTGCTTTAATTGGTTTCATTGTGCTTTTCAACAACCTCAACTATGACATTATTGACTGTCTTGCTGATAGGACGGGTCAGTGCAATCTTTACTATGTCACCTTCCTCAACCTTGAGGCAAGGGGGATTGTGAACCTTCATTTTCGTCCTTTTCTTTTCGTATCGTTCGTATTTTGGGACATATACTCGCCTTTCCATTTCGATAACCGAGGTATTGTTCATCCTGTTACGGATTACTTTTCCCTTGGTGACCCTGTTTTTAACATTAAGGGTGCCGTGGAAAGGGCATTTCTTGTCATCACAGGTCTCCTGTGGTGATGCTACTTTGATCCCAATCTTATTTTCTTTTTGAACCATTTTTTGAGTCTCTCTTCGGGACGACCAGTCAGCTTACTGCCATCAATTGTCGTCTTGTTGATTATGAAGGTGCTCTGATGCTTGATCAGGCGCCGTCTGCCGGTGTCTGTCTCTACAAGCAGCGTGTGCTTGGTCTCATCAATGATCCTGCCTTCCAGGCCGACCAGTGATGTGTTCTGTGACTTTTTGATTTTTAGGTGTTTTCCGATGAGATCGGTAAACATATCAGCATCTATTTTTTTCATTCTTACCGTGTGGGTAAGGTTTATTTGATCTCTATCGTGTCCGGAGCGAACCCGTATTCAACAAGCTTTTTCTTAACTGCTGTCTTGTGATTGCCCTGCAGCTCAATCTTGCCGTCCTTAACGGTTCCTCCGCAGGCGAACTCGCTCTTGAGTTTCTTGCCGATGTCTTTGACATCGATCTCTCTTGAATCGATGCCACTTACCACCGTATTCACCTTCCCGAATTTCTTCTTGATGGTGCCGATGGTTATCTTCTGGCTTTCCTTTGCTATCGACTCGCAGACACAGAGGTCTGTTGGTAATCCACACGTTGGACATATATCTGTCATACTTTTGTACCTTTGGTTTTTGAATGCAGCAATGTATTTATGCGCGCAATTGTCTTTTTCAATTGCTTTACCTGCCCTGGACTCTTTGGTGTAGTGCCGGTTGCGATCTGCGCGTTTTGCTTCATCAATTCCTTTTTGGCTTCATCAAGCTTATCCTTGAGTTCGCCTTCCGATAACGTATGGAGTTCTTTTACCTTCATTTTTTCTTAGTTTTTTTGGTCTTTTTCTTCTTCGCTGACGCTTTCTTTGTCGACGCTTTCTTCTCTTCTTCTTTTATTTCAGCTTCTTCAGTTGCTTCAGTTGATTCTTCTGTCACTTCAGATTCTTCAGGCTCTATCTCTTCTACTGTTTCTTCAAAGACCTCTTCTTTTCGGAGTGTGATGCTATCAGGAAGTTCGATGTCAGGAGGCATGAGCCTTACCTGTATTCCGATTATTCCTGTCTTGAGTTTTGCATTTACCAATGATTGACGCACACCGCTTATTGCAATATCCCCGCATTTTTTGAGATATCCCTGGTAAAACCGCCATCTTTTTGCACGTGCGCCGGGTATCTTGCCGGAGATAAGGATCTCAATCCCTAAAGCCCCTGATTTCATGACATCATCCATTACACGGTGTCCTATTCCTTTGAAACGATTCGTTCCAAACCTTTCTAGAGTTGATGCGATCCTTTCTGCAACAACCTTTGCATCTAGATTGACGTTTTCTACCTCATTTATCTCTATCTGAGGGTTCTCAAGCTCAAAGGACCCTTTGAGATATTCGGTGATTGCCTTTATGTTCTCCCCTTTTCGCCCTACAACAAAACCTGGGCGAGCGGCAGTAATTATTATCTTTTCACCTAGTGGTGTCCTTTTCAATTGGGTACTGCTATGTCCTACGTTATTAAGCTTACTTGACACATGTTCCTCTATCATGAACTCTTTCATTCGTTGTTCGATGAATTTTTTCTCAATCATTTTTTGTCTGGGCCTTCTGGGTTGATTCGGATTTTGTTTTTTTCTCGGATTCTGTACTTGCCGGTTTTGAAACTTTTGATTCAGGCTTTTTAGTTTCTTTATTTACTTTTTTGGTTGCCTCGGATTCTGCCTCTTTTCCTGATTCAGGCTTCTTAGGTTCTTTTTTTGCAGTTTTGGGCTCTGCTTTTTTCTTTGCTTTCTCCTCTGGCATTTCGACTATGACTTCTAAGTGGGTCCGTTTTGCAACAACACCTCTCTTTCTTCCATGTCTCATCTGCTGAGGGCCTCTGTTTGCGAGTATGTGTATTATCTTGAGCTTTGTGATATCAAGACCTTTGAATTTTGCATTGGATTCTGCATTCTCCAACAAATCATGGATTGCACTACAGGTATTTTCAGGATACTTGCCAGGGCCTATGCCTGGCTTATGGCCTGCACCTTCCTGGTTGAACCTTCGCATTGGAAGTGGCCGCTTGTGTGCTATTATCTCTTCTAGCTCTTTCTTTGCCCTTGCAAGAGGTTTTCCACGGATGAAGTTACAGACCTCTATTGCCTGCTTTGTGGAGACTCCTGCATTCAAAGCTAAAGCTTTGGCAGTGTTCTCTTTGATGTTTTGAGCTGAATAGTTGTATCCCATTTTACTTCTTCTGCACTCCAGCGCTTGATCGTGATGCACCTACGCCTGGTGAACTGTGAGCTACCCGGTTTCTGGATTGCACAAACTCACCCAAGGTATGCCCTACCATCTCTGGAAGAATCTCCAGGTCCTGGAAGACCTTGCCTGTGTGCACTTTAACTTTCTTGCTTATCATCTCAGGCAGCACAACCATTGTACGACAATGAGTCTTTACAGGTTTGTTCCTGTCTTTTGCGAGCTTATCAAGGAATTTCTTTTCTTCGTCAGTGAATCCCCTGTTTATTGTTCTTCTTATACGGGATGTTGTGATTCTTGCAAATTCACCTGCTGTCATCTGTTTAAGCTCTTCAACAGATTTGCCTTTGTAGCGGAATTCTTTCTTTGCCATGATGATTACCTTTTCTTCCTTCCTGTCCGTTTTGCTCCGACCATACCGACCTTCCGACCAGGAGGAGCACTCTTTGGTGTAACTCTTGCGCGGGCCTTTCTTGATGAACGACTGTTTCCAAATGGATGGTCTACCGCGTTCATGGATGCACCAGACACACGAGGATACAGCTTGTTCTTGATCTTCATGCGATAATACTTGTTACCTGCCTTGACAAGAGGTTTTTCGCTAATCCCTGTACCGGCTATAATACCTATGTTTGCGCGGCATGAACCGTTGAAATCTCTCTTTTTCTTTGATGGTAACTGGATTGTGGTCATTTTGTCGCTCCTTGCAACAACTTTTGCAAATGTTCCTGCAGCGCGGCAGAACTTTCCACCATCGCCTGGAGCTGATTCAATGTTGTACACAAGAGCACCTTCAGGGATGTCCTTTAACTGTAAGGTGTTTCCAACCTGCGCATCAGCATTTCCACAGGAAACCATCTCTCCTACCCTAATTCCTTCAGGGGCTAAGAGAAGACTGTATTCCTGATCTTCGTATTCTACAAGGGCAAGGGGAGCACTATGGCCCCTGCATTTGACAAGGTCCACAACCATACCTGAGACAGGTTCTTCTGTATAACTCCTGTGTTTTGCTGCGCCCTTATATTTGGAACTAGGAGCACGGTATCTTGGACCACCTTTTCCTCTTGCTTGTGATATTATTCGCTTTCCCATTTTACATTAAGCCTAAGTTTGTAGCGATATCAATTGCAGGGTATTCTGAAGCAAACTTGACATAAGCACGCTTTTCCCCTTCTGATGTGATGAATGTGTTAACATTCTCAACCTTTACATTGAACAAGGTCTCTATTGATTGCTTTATCTCTTGTTTCTTCGCCTTGATTCCGACTGCAAAGATCAGCTTATTCTCTGCTTCCATCAGTCTCAATGACTTCTCTGTTGATAGTGCATGCTTTATGATTTCCATTTTACATGAACAATTTTTCTTTTTTCATCCGCTCGATTGCCTGAGCGGTGAATAGTGTTGCACGGCCAGCGATGGTACCTGGTGCAAGGACACTAGCGTTAAGCTCGTTTACTAAGGTCACATCCACTCCTGGAAGGTTCTTTGTCGCTTTTATCGCTTCGCAAGATCCGGATACAACCACAAGCGGACCTTTTCGCTTTTTATAGCGGCGATTCCTCATGGTGCCTTTTCCTGCACGGATTGTTTTTTGCCGTGATCTGTTCAGTTCTTCATCAAGACCTGCGGTCTTGAGATATTTGATCACTTCATTGGTCTTTTTTAGACTTTCAAATGATTCATCAAGTATGAATGGATAATCTTTAGGTATCTTATGACCTCTTGCGCTTACCATTTCAGCTACAGCTGTTGCAGCTATTGCGCTTCTTATGGCCTTGCGATTCTCTTTTTTGTTGAGTTTCTGGCCCCATTTCTTTTCTGCCTTTGGTGCGTGTGCACGACGGCCTCCAACTGTTCCTGGAATCTGTGCGCCTACCCAGAAGAACCTTGTACCACGCCGGGTTAGAATCTTTCTAGGTACTCGTGAGATACCGAAACCGTATGAGCCCCTGTATTTTCTTCGTCGCCGGGAAAGTTCTGCAGAGTGTTTTTGTCCTGCCCTGGGATCACTGCCGTAAGCGTGACGGGCATTGTTCTCTGCAGCAAAGACTGCACGCCTGATAAGATCTTCCCTGACTGGCTCGTTGAACTGCTCAGGAAGTTCTCCTTTTGTGTCCTTTTCTTTTCCTTTGATTGCGACCTTCATTTTTGTCTCGAAATTACACTGATTTGTTTGAGTGCGGGTGCGCTCAGGGGAATCTTTGTTGGCCTTACGCCAAAAGTCATCTGTATGAGGCGCTTTGAGGGTCCTGGAACTGAACCTTTCACCAGCACATAATCGTTTTTCACAAGCCCGTATCGCACGAACCCGCCTGCAGGGTTAACCCTGGAAAAGTCATTTGATACATCAAGTACCCATTTATTATAATCAATTCGCTGCTGGAATCCTGTCTGACCTGAAAAAGGATTCCTATACATCATATGCCCCTGTGCTTTCCAACCACCACTGATGGAACCAGGACCACGCTTGGTCTTCTCTGACTTCTTGGCCCGGATACTTATTCCGAAACGCTTGACAGGACCCTGGGTGCCTTTTCCTTTGGTTATTGAATGGATGTCAACAACATCGCCGGAACTTATGACGTCTGTGAGCTTGATTTCCTTTCCAAAATGCTCTTTTGCAAAGGCAAGCTGATCCTCAAGAGAACCGCTTACTGCAAGCTCGAATATTTCAGGTTTTTTCTTGCCTATACCAGTCATACCTGGCTGTGTATATACCAAAAGGCGCAAATCATTGTGCTCAGGTACATTAAGCTGGGTTTCCTTTTTTGGAACCCTTACCTTGCGCTTGAGATTCTTATCATTTATCTTTGCGACGCTTTCTCCAACAACCTTTTGGTTGCCAAGATCATCGCTGTTATAGAACCTGACTCCATAGACCTTAAGAGGAGGGCATTCGATGATTGTCACAGGGACTGATACATCCATCCCTTTTGTACGGGAGGTCTTATGCTGATCGTTATAGAGAACATGAGTCATGCCTACTTTATATCCTGCAAACCCACATAATTTAGTCTCTTTCTTGACCCTTGGATGGGAGCGCAGACGGGCGTAAGCTCGTTTGGCCCTTGACCTTGGCCAATACTGCATTGATCCGCTTCTTGGATTCCTTTTATTTGGCATTTTTAGATTCCTCTAGCTATCAGAGGTTTGTTTATGTCTAAATGACCTTTTGCGGGGTTTTCCATCAGAACCAGGAAGGTACTGAAAAACGCCTTATCAGGTCGGTCATTTGCTCAAGGTTAATGATATTTAACCTCTATCTTATTCAGTGGAACTTGGACCTCTTTATAAATATTTTTATTTTTTGGAATCTGATGAATAGAGAACCTTTCTTTTGGTATAGTTAACAGGGTTCTTGATGCTCTTACAAACAGTGTCAGGAGTGCAGAGATGCAGATCCTTGTAGTAGGCATGATTTGAACAATTGGGAGGCATTATGCGTCGTGATTTGTGATAGCGGAGGTGAGAGACCACCATGTTCTCTCTGAGTGGCTCAGGGTTGTTCTTATTCCACTCCCTTATACGTTCCTCTATGTCATCATAGGACCATCCGACATTCTGGAGGAAATTGACAAGGACAAAAAGGCATCGTTTCTTTCCATCTGATACACCTTTGAGAAGATTATGTATGCAAGGAGGAAACAATTCTTCAGGAGCTTTTTCCATGAGTTCCTGGTAGTTTTGTTCTGATTTCATCTGAGCTTTCAGTTCCTCCCTTTGTAGCCGGCGTACTTGTTCCGGGTCCTCGGTAATTTTCTTGAAAAGGGATTCTGCCTGCTCACTACCAGGTTCAAGGAAGTGCTTGACTTCAGTTATCTTGTCAGGATGAGCATTCTCTTTCTCGAATGAGAGTATATCTTCCACTGGAACGGGGACACTTGCAAGACCGGATTTCTCATGCAATGAGTAAACACTGCGATATAGGTGTCGTGAGGACAAGAGAAGCGTGTCAACATCAATAACTGATAAAGGATTGAATTTCTTGTAGCTTGTCTTTGAACCACAAGAACACAATGGCTTTTTCTCCTCGAAGCGATCCATCATCTTGTTGCACTTTTCGCATACCTGGAAATCATCTTCTGATATGATTGATGACTGGCAGACAGGGCAGACAAACCGATAACCTGATTGTGTATTCTTCTCAACCGGCTTGTGGCATTCAGTGCAAAGCTCCAGGACAACATCCTTGTCTGTTATTTCCTTAAGTTTCTCTAATGTATAGGTGAGCTTATCTGCAAAAGCTACGGTATTATCCTTGATGGTAATGTAGTTCGTATTGATATAATCAATCAGGTATGTTGCCAGTTTCTTTGGTAGATCAGGAAAAAGTGCACGAGTGGACTGGTTACCGAAATACTTAGGAAAAGTCTCAAAAGGAACGCCAATATGAAAACCTTTGTTGCCTGAGAACTTGACGTCAAAACGGTATATACCAAAGTCCTGAAGGGTTCTTGCAATAAGGAATGTTGCGATGCGGGAGATGTTCCAGTCTGTGCTGTCTATGTCTATCACAAGGTCCCAGCCTGAGCGCAGATCATCCATTGTCTCCTTTTTGAGGCCTGTATTGAGTTGCTGGACATCTTTCCAGCGCTCCTCTGAGATGTGAAAAGAGGTAACACCTTTCTTTGCAAAATCAAGAACTTCTGCAGGGTAAGTGAGCACTTCAGGACGCTTTCCAAATCCCTTATCCCCAAACTTGACAGCTACCTCGCGTCCCCGGGCATTCTCAACTATAGCTTTTTGAACCTCGGGTCTTTTGTAATGACGAAGGCAGGTTGCAAAGTCCATAATAGCAAGAATTTCAATGAACTATAATAAACTTATTCTAATCTTAGTCTATTCACATACAAAGGATGTACTGTTTGGATATCCAGAAAATCGTTCTTATAGGTTTCAAAAGGATGATAAGGCCTGTCTATTATATGAACAGGAAGATCATTAATCTCAAGTGATTCTATCCTGGAGGTGAGATGATCTATTACATCCGAAGGGAGATAATCTTCACCCCAAAGGTATATATCCATATCTTCTGGTTTTCTTTTATAGTAATCTTTGCCTTTAATTTCAACCAGGCTACCTATAAGATAAGCTGCGTTTATTTCCTGATTCACTTCACAAATCTCGCGTATAATTTGTTCCTGGCCGAGCAACTGATCATCCTGCCAATAGTGGTTCGCCTTTTTTGGTTCCAGAAAAGATAAGGATAACAAAGGTTTCATATAGTTGGAGAATCGAAAACTCATTATAAATTTAAGGGAAAATGAACATACAAGAGATTTTTGAGGGATATAAAGTACTTGAGACAGAACATATCAAGACTTATTCCAATAAGGTCTTCAGGGTAAAGACAGACAAGGGCAACTTTTTTTTGAAGATTTTTGATGACGAGAATGAGGCATACAAGCTATCAAAACTTTATCCTATGCTTCTAGAAAGGGGAGTTCCTGTACCAGAAGTGAGACATTATCATAAAAATCATCTTGTCATGTCAGAAGTGCCTGGAAAGATGCTAGTTGAGGCTCTTGCAGGAGAAGAAACCTATCATGAACTGGGGCTGATAATAACAAGGATACATTCAATAACCTTTGATAGATTCGGAGAGCCTGATACAGGATTTGCAAGATGGAAAGATATGTATAATGAGATTCTGGATAAAAGGCTTAAGAAAGTGTTTCCGGATTTGATTGAGCCTATAAGAAACTGGTTTGATAAGAAAATGCACCTTATTGATTATGAAATCACACCAAGATTAATCCATGAGGACCTTAACAAGAAGAACATATTCATAAAAGATAAACAGATATGCATCATTGATTTTGATGGATCATTTGCCGGGCACAATGAGGAAGAGCTCATGCGGCTGGAAGGAGTTTTTAATAATAAGGAGATGTGGGCAATCATGGATAGCTACACATCAATAATACCTCTTGATGAAGGATATGAAAAAAGAAGACCTTTCTATTATCTCTCACGCCTGCTTGTGCATATCGGATGCGTGATTGAGAATGGAACAGATTATGTGGGAGATGTAAAGAAAGAGGAAGAGATCCTGAGGGAAGAGATCCAAAAGATCCTAAAGGGTAAAAGTATTGCTTTTGACAAGAACGGGCCAAACACATGAAAAGGACATTAATAATATTGCTGGTATTACCATTGCTCATCATATTTATCAGTAGAGAATTTTTTCCATCAACTTATGTGTTTTCCTCTTTATACAAGATCATATTTCTTTTTCCAATTGCATACAGGATCTTTTCAGGGAAGAAAGTCAAAGAGGCTATCTCAAAGCACTTCTTAATCAAAACATTAAGGAGGAATATATTGCATGTGACAGGGATTGGTTTGCTCCTCTCAGGAACATATATAGGTGCTTTTTACGTAGCAAAAGGAATGATTCCTATGGAAGAAATTGCTTCCAGATTACATGAGACCATATCACTTGATGGGACAAGCATAATCTTTGTTGGTGTTTATATCATAGTATTGAATTCCTTATTAGAAGAGTTTTTCTGGAGGGGTTTTTTGTTTGATGAGTTCAGGAAGAGTTTTCCATATTGGGTATCCCACCTTGCAACAGGGGTGGGATTTTCGCTTCATCATGTGGTATTCTATTACAACTGGTTTAGTGTTCCGGTTTTTTTAGTAGTCACGCTTGGCTTGATAGGTTATGCAATCATAATGAACATGGTATTCCAAAGATATGGTGATCTGTTCTCTTGCTGGGTCATCCATGCATTTGCTGATGTGGCACAGATTTATATCGCTTTCACTGTTTTTGGAGTAATATGAAAAGGAATTTAAACCATATCATATTCCTGAAAGTCCATGTATCAATATGAAATGTTAAGCAAAGAGGCCAGGAGAAACCTGGAGAGGTATGAGGTGCTTGATGCATTATCTGATCCAAACCTTAGGATAATGAATTGCAATGAAAGGCTTGATCTGGAAGGGGAGTATGCTTTTAAGAAGATAGGGATGATTAAGGATCTTATCGAGGATACAGCCAACCCTTTCTATAAAACACCAGGATTAAGAGAGTCTCTTTCAGGACTGCAGGATCTTATGATAGGTAGAAGGATGGGAAATGAGATGTATAATTATATAACAGATACAGCCATAAGCAAGATCCTGGAGGATTACGCTATCTAAGTTTCTTTTTCAGGCATACTGTATCTTCTTCCTGATAATCTTGTTTTATATAAAATGGAACTACCTCTTTTTTTGTACAAAGAGAGATGCTCTCTGCAGAGATTTGCCTGGCGTATTTCTCAACTTTTTGCATGAGTGCGGTTCCAATCCCTTCAGATCTTCTTTTGACTGCGAGATCCTCGATTATCACAACAGGACCTTCCCACCATTGCTCTACTTTGAAGATTATCAAGCCAAGGATCTCGTTTTCACAGAAAACAAAGAAATTACCAATCCTAAAATAGAACTCAACACTTTTCCTTATGGATTCAAGGCTTTCTTTCTCATTGAAAGGAGGCTCAGAAAAGACATCCTGAAGTAAGGAGACTATCTCTTCCTTATCATCCTCGTTTGCTAACCTGATCATGAAAGGTATTTGGCAATCCTTATATTTTTATCTTTACAAAAATATTTAAATGGAAGAAAACTTAGGGGCTATATGAATTTTGTTAACAGGAGCCTTATCTCAATCACTGATTTCTCAAAGGATGAATGGCTTCGTGTATTAGAGATTGCAGAAGATTTTGAAAAATCTCCAAGTCAAGATCTTCTTTCAGGAAAGATTGTTGGAACTTTGTTCTTTGAGCCTTCCACCAGGACAAGATTGAGTTTTGAGAGTGCAGTGCTTCGATTGAACGGCAGGATAACCGGCTTTTCTGATTCATCAACTTCAAGTGTGCGAAAGGGTGAAAGCCTGCATGATACCATAAATACAGTAGAGAAATATTGTGATCTTATAGTAATGCGCCATCCTCTTGATGGCAGTGCGAGGTATGCCTCAGAGATTTCAAGTGTTCCTATAATCAATGCCGGCGATGGTTCAAACCAACATCCGACACAGACATTGCTTGACTTGTATTCAATAAAAAAGACACAAGGCACCCTTGAAAATCTAAAGGTTGTGCTTGTAGGAGATCTGAAATATGGCAGGACTGTCCATTCCCTAGTGCAGGCTTTGAGTGAGTTCAACTGCACATTCTTTTTTGTCTCACCTAAAGAGCTTCAAATGCCCCGCAGTATACTGCATGATCTTGACAAGCGAGGCATGATTTATGAGGAGAAAGAAGATTTGCAGGAGGTTATTCCTGATGCTGATGTGCTTTATATGACGCGTATACAAAAGGAAAGATTCTCTGATCCAATGGAATACGAGAATGTGAAGGATGCATACATACTCAAGAGAGAGATGATTACCCAAACAAAATCAAACCTGAAAATAATGCATCCTCTTCCCAGGGTAAATGAGATAGAACAATCTGTCGATGAACTTGATTCAGCATATTATTTTGAACAGGCGCAAAATGGAGTGTATGTCAGACAGGCATTGATAAGCCTGATATTAGGGGTAAAATGAAAGAGTTACGGGTAAATGCAATCAAGGAAGGTACAGTCATCGATCATATATCTCCAGGTTCTGCATTCAAAATTCTCAAGATCCTGGACCTAAAGGGACTGGAACATGAAATATTGTTCGGCAATAATCTTCCCAGCAAGCACGGTAAAAAAGCAATATTGAAGATTTCGGAGAAGTTCTGCACTGAAGAAGAGATCAATAAGATAGCCATTCTTTCACCAACCGCAACATTGAATATCATACGAGACTATAATGTTGAAGAGAAAAAACAAGTAAAGATTCCTGACAAATTAAACGGAATCGCAAGATGCGCGAATCCGAACTGTATCACTAACAATGATTCAGTCCCTCAAAGATTTGATATTGTAGACAAAAAAGAGATACATCTTAAATGCTTTTATTGTGAAAGAATTACGAGACATGTTGTTCTTGAATGATCTTAAAATTTACAGGGTAGCCGGATAATATTCTGAATTCGTAAGAAAGATATAAAAAAAGTAGGTAGTTGTTGTATCTCATGAGACTTCTCCTTGTAAGGCATGGGCAAACTTATTCCAATCGTGATGGCCTTATACAGGGCCAGCTTGACACTGAACTTTCAGAGCTCGGAATAGCGCAGGCAGAGCGTATTGCTGACCGATTGCGAAATCATTCTTTCACAAAAATCTTTTCAAGCGACCTTAAACGGGCAAAGGATACTGCTAAAGCCATTGCACCAGATGTTGAGATCATTTATGATGACCGATTGCGGGAAAGGCATTTTGGTGATTTCTCAGGCAAAATCGGTAAAGAGATTGACTGGAGTACGCTTCAAGGGGAGTTCATTGATCAGGCACCACCAAAAGGGGAAAGCTGGAGGCAGATGATCGTCAGAGTTAAGCAATTTCTTGACGAGCTTGATGGAGAGGGTGATGTATTAGTGGTATCCCATGGAGGGGTTATCAGGATTCTCCTCCATATAATGCTGAATAGAGATCTTGAAGAGATGGTACATAACAATAAGCCAAAAAATACTGCATTATATATACTTGAGAAGAAGGGTGAATCGTATATTCCAATACTAGAGAACTGTGATGAACATATTGGTGATATAAAATGAAAATCGGCATAATCGGGTCAATGCAATTTACAGAAAAGATGATTGAAGTGCGTGATGCATTACGTGAAAAAGGCCATGATGCCTTCGTGACTGATCTGCATGCGGCAATGATAGGCAAGAATGATGAAGAGATCGAAGAGATAAAGATACACCAGAAGAACAACATGGATGCCATTCGTGAATTCTGGCACGCAATGCAAGGTGCTGATGCAGTACTTGTCCTCAATTATGATAAGAATGGGACCAAAAATTATATTGGTGGTAATACGCTGATGGAGATTGGGTTTGCGCATGTACTCAATCAGAAGATATATCTATTGAACCCTATCCCTGAGATGCCTTACTGCAAAACTGAGATTGAAGCAGTCAAGCCAATAATCCTTGATGGAGACCTGAGCAAAATAGTGGATAGCTACTGATTTCTTAAGAAAAAAATTATAAAAAATTCCCCCTAAGGGGTTGATTTCTTATTAGAATGAATCTATTCCTTGCTAACATTGACTGCTTTTGGACCTCTGTTGCCCTCTTCGACTTCGAAGTCAACAGCATCATTATCTTGCAAAGTTACTCCTTCTTTGAGACCTGTTAGGTGCACAAAATATTCTTTTCCATCTTCGCCGGCTATAAAGCCAAATCCTTTCATATCGTTGAAAAATTTTACGTTTCCTTTCATTTTACTTCCTCCATTTCAACGTCTAAACCGCTTCCTTGTCGCCTCTATGTCACATGAACCGCAATCTTTGCACATCAGTATTGTTGTGGTCTTGGATTTCTTTCCATGTGAGTAGTTTCTTCTGCTCTTTATGTTTGTTCCCTTACAGTTCTTGCAATTCATCTTGTAACCCCGAGGAGCCTACGCTTCCCGGAATTCATCTCTAAGAGAACATGGGTCTTAACGTGAAACAGCTTTTCCTCTCATTGTTTATAATCAGATTTCTGATTACATTAGATGGCAATATCTCTCTCTTTTTAAAACCTTGCATTCGAAATGATTAAATAAACCTAATTTATGCATAACAACATGCTAGTACCCTTACTTAAAAAAGGAGACACCATTGGTATAGTATCACCTTCCAATATCATGACAGACTACAAAAAAGAACTCCTGGATAATACAACACAAGTCATAGAAAAGATGGGTCTGAAGATAAGGTTGGGAGAACATGCCAGATCCATAGATAAGTATGGTGTTTCTGCTGGTGAGCCAAAAGAGCGGGCTTCAGACATAAACCAAATGTTTCTTGATCCATCTATAAAAGCAATCTGGTGTGCACAAGGAGGAGATACAGCTAACCAGGTGCTTGAGTTGCTTGATTATGAGACAATTACAAATAATCCAAAGATATTCATCGGGCTTTCAGATAATACTACGTTACTTAATGGAATCTACAAAAAGACTGGGCTTGTTACCTTTCATGGCCCTGATGCAAAGGCTGGTAAAACTAGTGAATATTTTGATTCAGAATATAGTCATGAGGAGTTCAAAAGAAGATTTATTAAAGGAAGCAAAAACATAGGAGAGCGTGATACTAAGATCATCAGACCTGGGAAGGCTAAAGGAATACTTCTTGGAGGGAATCTTAGGTGCCTTTTGAAACTGGCAGGTACAGGATATATGCCTGATTTTACAGGTGCAATATTGCTCTTGGAGGATTATAGCTCAAACATCAAATCAACACTCTTTCTACTGACGCAGATGCGGCAGATGGGAATATTTGATAAGATTTCAGGTGTCGTGACAGGACAGATCTATGGCATGGATACAGAAAAGCAATATGATGGGAAAGGCAATCGTATCTATTTTGAGGAGATCCTTTTAGACATAACCTCTGATTATAATTTCCCTATACTTAAAGTAGATGCTTTCGGGCATAAATGCCCAAGCACATTCCTTCCCATAGGGGCAATGGCTGAGATGGATTCTGGATTTAGGTTAACCGGGTCTTTTCATAAAGCTTAAAAATACCAAAAAATACTTGCTTACCATGAATCAAATAAGAACTGTATTATTACTCGGTCTATTAAGCGGATTGTTGCTTCTAGTTGGCCAACTTGTAGGAGGGGCTTCAGGACTTACCATCGCACTGATATTGGCTGTAGCCATGAACTTTGGGAGTTACTGGTTCTCAGACAAAATTGTCCTTAAGATGTATAAGGCACAAAAAGTGGATGAGAAAACCCATCCTCAACTCTATAAAATGGTGCGTGAGGTGGCACACAGGGCAACCCTTCCCATGCCAAAAGTCTATGTAATACCAAGCCAAAACCCGAATGCCTTTGCTACTGGAAGGAATCTAAAACATGCGGCTGTGGCATTCACAAAGGGAATAATGGATCTATTGGACAAGGAAGAACTGAAAGGAGTGATTGCCCATGAGATGTCACATGTGCGAAACAGGGATATACTAATCTCATCCATCGCTGCGACCCTTGCTGCGGTGATTTCCTATGTTGCAATGATGGCAAGATGGGCAGCAATATTTGGGGGTTTTCGAGATGATGACAATCCACTGGAATTCATTGTCCTTGCATTAATGGCACCCATAATTGCTTTCCTGATCCAGATGGGGATTTCCAGAAGCAGGGAGTATCAGGCTGATGCAAGTGCAAAGCATATCCTGAACTCAGGTGAAGGGCTTGCACGAGCTCTTGGAAAACTGCATAATCAAAGCAAGAGGGTGCCCATGGATTTCGGATCAGAAAGCGGAGCAAGCCTTTTTATTGTAAATCCTTTCAAAGCAAGAAGTCTGATGAATCTTTTCAGCACACATCCTCCTATAGAAGAGCGAATCAGGCGCCTTCGTATGGCTCATTGAAAAGGTCTGATATCTTCTTTGCTATAACAGGACCTACTTTGTTTACTTTCTTTAGTTCATCCTCGGAAGCATTGGCAATATTTCGGATGGTTGAGAAATAAGTAAGCAGATCTTTTGCAAGCAGGCCACCAACTCCAGGAAGGGAAGAGACGAGATGCTCCTGCTGCTCTTTGGTGGTTAGTGGTTTGCGGTCAGCTGAAGGTGTGAATTCATTGGATTCGGCCTGCTCACGTTTTGCGACTATGAAAAGGAGGTCTGCGGTCTCCTGGCTTGTCCTGGTGTAGAGAACAGGAATTCCAAAACTTACAGTGATTGTTGCAAGCATGCCTTTGATTGCATTAGGATGGACATTCCTGAGTGAATAAAGATCCTGATTTCCTTCTACAATTATAAGAGGACGGGGGTAACTATTTTTCAAATCCTTGACCTGGGATAAAAGCCTTCCATCTACTATTGAATCCACAAAATCAGGAGCGGTCTTGTACTCTACTCCAACTCTTTGTGAGAGGATGTAGTCTGCAATCTCCAGCTTTTCAAGCTGCATCTTTGTGCCGCTGTCAATCAGATTCTTGATCACTGGAGAGCCTTTCTCACGGTAATCAGCAATTATATTTACATTGTCTTTTACATATTCAGCAAGGCTCTCCTGGGGCTTGAAATTCATGTTCTTTTTCAGATCTTTCAGGGCGCTGTACATGCGCTTCTCCTTGTGCTTGGCAGACCAACGATAGGTTACATCTCTTGTGTTCTTTGCTATAAGAACATAGACAGCTCCTTTCTCCTGCCTGCCTGTCCTTCCCCTTCTCTGGACATGACGGATTACAGATGGAACAGGTTCAAAGAAGATTACCTGATCAACCTTTGGAATGTCAAGGCCTTCTTCTCCTACAGAGGTCATGACAATTGTATTGAATTTTCCTTCCCGGAAATCATCCAGCATCTCAATCTGTTTTTTTTGGGAGAGGCCGGTCCCTGCTTTTTTTTGCTGGCCTACAAAAACCTGAGGTATGATCCCTTCCACTTCAGAGAGTGCATCAGATACTTGTTTTGCTGTGTCCCTATACTGGGTGAATACTATAAGCTTTGCTTTAGGGTTTTGCCGGAGAAGAGAAAGGGTCAGGTTCTTCAATTCAGCAAACTTGGGGTGTTCAATCCCATCCTCTATAAGGCTTTCCACAAGAATATAGGCAGACTTCCAGTTACCGTCACAGGCCAGATTCTGGACTGCTTTCACTTTTGTGGACCTTGCCTCTTTCATCACACGATCCATATAACTATAAAGGGATTTGACACCTTGGGATTCCAGGAGCTCGATTGCGTGATATATTTTCATGGCTTCTGCCACTAGAGAGAGGGATCTTAATATTGGGAAATCCTTGTTTCCCTGATTCATCTCACCTACCAATTGGCCCTGGACACCCAAGAGCTCTCTTTTTGATACGTTCTGGACAGAGTTAATAAAGCCATTTTCCTTTATGAGTGAGAGCTTATCTTTTAGAGCGGCCTCAAGGTATAGCTTGCAATCAAGAAATCTTTTGGGAAGGTCCACCTCTCGATATGATATGTCAATCTCCTGGACATATGGTTTCACATCCTCATCATCATATGTGCGAATCTCAATATCCTCGATATGAAGGTTTTCACAGACCTCTTTTATCTTCTCCTGATCTCCACCTGGAGAGGCAGTCAGTGCAAGAATACGGGGGTAACGGGCAGTACGGGAGTACATCTTTGCAATCCAGACATAAGAATAATCTCCCACTGCACGATGAGCTTCATCAACTCCAAGCAAAGAGACATCCTTGAGATCGATGCGACTGGAGATTATGTCATTTTCCAGCCCCTGTGGTGTACTGAAGATGATATTTGCTTCCTGCCAGGATTCTGAACGCTTTTTAGGAGAAATATTACCTGTGAATATAGCCATCTTTTCTTCAAGTATGTCAAAATTCTCTTTGAAAACATCATAATACTGGTGAATCAGGGGCCTGGTAGGGCCTATAAAAAGGATTTTTGATCCAGGGTGCTGCCTGAGGCGCTGGGCTGCCACCATGAGAAAAATATTGGTCTTTCCAAGACCTGTTGGAAGGACTACCAAGGTGTTTTTTAAAGCGCAGGTAGAAAAGATGGTCTCCTGGTAGAGACGAGGGGTGAAATTGATCATTTGATGCAGGATGTATCTTTTTTTTATATAGGTTGCGTGTCAATGTCCTATGGGAAAAAGCTATAAAAAAGGAGGATAAGGGAGACATACTACTGGAAAGTTACGAAAAGTTTTATAAAGAGAGAGGCCTTCTTTGGGGAGCATGAAGATTAATGAGAAGGATTATATTGTTGAAACCGATGCAGAAGCCATAGCACACGGATGTAATGCTAAGGGCGTCATGGGAAAGGGGGCTGCATTTGGGATAAGTCGTTTCTACAGTATTGATATGTACCTAGATTATAAAAATAAATGTGAATTAGGATTCTTCAAACCAGGAGGGGTTTATTCCTATGAGGAATCAGGAAAACCAATACTTTACAATCTTGGAATCCAGAATAAGCCAGGTAAAAATGCAAAGATGCATCATATATCTGGCTGTCTGGAAAAACTTGCAAAAAATATGGAAGAGAAAGGGATCTCATTTCTTGCAATAACACCTTTGGGGTGTCATAATGGTGGCCTTAATATGGAAGAAGTGCTTGATAGTATAGGATACCATCTTTCAGGTTTTGATGTTACTGTATATACTGCTAAAGACCAGATACCATTGAATCTTCCTGAAACCCCGCATAATGTAATCAGAGTCTTCTTCTAGCCATGCCATGCCATTTTGCTGCATATGCTTCATTTATCTCCTGCTGATATGCTGTAGCATAATCATCTATTGAAAAGACTCTTGCTGGCAAATCTTGCACAAGCTCTTTTATATGGGGTAGCATCTTGTTGAAACAAAAGATCTTGTTTATATAAGATACTGGGATAGGCTTATCTATTACTAAATCCCGTGTAAGTTTATTCTGATGAATCAGCTGTTCTTCAGAAGCCAATATCCCTCCTAACAGTATGCGGTTCCACATGATCTTTTGATATAAGGAAGGCAAAAGCTCAATCACAATGCTATCTTTTGTAGCATAATTTGATATGAGGGTATAGAAGTTTTCCTTTGCATTAAAAGGGGGGGGAGCGCCAAGAAAAGTAAGCCATTTCATCTCCCTTTTGAAAAATTTTGTGCGGACCCCATGGAAATCATGAGGTTTTGATTCGATCCTTCTTAAGTCTGTCTCTTTCATTTCCTTTATCCTGGATGCAATCTCTTCTTTTTTTTGATTATACAAAGGATCCTTTGGGTTGAGGGATTGGATCTTTTTGTTATATGCCTTCAGAAGTAAAGGGGATAGAAAGCCATTATCAAGAATAAGCCTGAAAGAATCAAATGATGTCAAATGATAATAGCAAAGAGGTATATTTCCCTCGAGAATGGCCTGGATCTCATTAAGGTTCAACCTTACACCAAAACTTCTTAGGAAAACCTCTTCTGAAGAGTCTTTCAGATGATCGAGGGAGATATGAGTGTGTTTCTTTTGTTTTTCTGTTTCTTCTTTCATCTTCTGCAAGATATCTTCTTTTGGAGGGAATTCTATGATTTTCCCTTGTACTGAAAAAAAGTGATCGAAAGTGATATTAGTAATCCTGGTCAAAAGCTTAGGATATATTTTTGATTCCTGCTTTCCCAACCTGAAAACCTCAAGCAATGACTTGTACAGGAACTCGTTTTTCAGGAATAGGCTCATCCTGGGAAGGATACATTCAGTAAACAGGTTCCCATTACTCCTGAAATGATCCTTTCCGCAAATCCGGATAAGATCAATTATATCCCTTAACCCATATTTAATGATCAAAGGAAGAATCCTTTCTAGCTTTTGCATGATAAAAACAAAATTTGAGGAGGTAACCAATTTGAGATTATTAAGTTCATTAAGGCCTCTCTTTAGGATGAAAGGTTCAAAGCTCACTAATAATTTTATGGTCTTGACCCTGTCCTTGTTGAAACCAATTATTTGGAAGACCTCATCCCAATGTTTTACGCAATAGAGCATAAGTCGCTGATGGCCGAAAGGCAAATATTCCTGAAATATCATGTGTATGACAAATTTCTTCTCATCATAAGAGGAATCCGGAAAGGCCAAGGATATGATGCGACTATATTCAAGGGAGATTGCCTGAATCTTTTCCAGCTCAGAAGCACCAATCTTTACTTTTCCTGACAAAAAAGCACCATTCTTCTTGACTGCATAAATGTCTGCTTCAGTGATGATCTTTAGGAGGTGAAAGTATACTTTGTGCTTAAGGTTAGAAATAAGGTGTTCTATATATTGACCCTTATCTTTTGTATCTATCTTAAAAACAAGGTCACCAAGGACATCATGGTAATATACAAGTTTTGAGACTATGTCAATAATATAATCAGGGTATCCCATCTCTTCCATGCGTGACTTGCATATCAGGGCTGAATTCACAGGGTGCTTTGGATCATTAGTCTTAGGCCTCTTATGCTTATTCCCTCCCTGTTTTCCAATATCATGAAACAGAATTGCCAAAGACACTATTTTCCTGTATGTTGCATGCAAGTTAAGAAATTCATTTTTCTGCTGAAGATAAGATAAAGCAATAAAGGTATGCTCATCAATCCTAAAAGAATGAGTCCTGTGAGGCCACCCTGTTTCATCACTTCTTAGTCTTTTCCATTCTGGTATGAAACCATCAAATACACCTAAACTGCTGAGGGTTCTTATCTCACTTATCTTATTATAGGAATTCTCGATAATTGACTTAAATTCTTCTAATGTTATTTCAGGCTTATTCTTGAAGTATCTGCACTCAAAAACAGCGTCAGGATTTCTTTCCCTCTCTTCTACTGCTTTTGGAGCCACACCTGCAATCCCTTTTATATTGCCTTCGATAAATCTTATATTCTCCACATTATTATCTTTTGGATTATAATTCAGAATATGATCAATAAACTTGAGAACCAATTCCTCATAATTGTTCCTGATACCCATACCCCATAATTCATCAAATACTTCTTTTGCTTCTTTCTTAAAGGATTCAACATCCTTATTTATCCCCCAGAATTTCTTGTGACGCGAGAAAGAATCAGTCAAATTATTTACCAGTTCTTCATATCTTTTCTTGTCGTATCTCATCTTAATAGTCGTGACCTGGGCACAGGATTGCATTAGAATAGGCATTCAGTTTTTTTATAGACTCCTGCATCGCTTTTACATCAGAGGTTGGAAGATCTGTCCTTCCAAGTATCCCTTTTCCAAAAAGGGTATCACCAGAGAAGAGAATGTTTTTTGTCTTGTGGTAATAGCAAACACTACCACGAGTATGGCCAGGGGTTGGGATGACTATGATGTCACCCATATCAGAAACAGGAAACAATTTCTTTTGCTGCAGCATATCAATCTCAGGGTTCCTGAATACTGAATAAAAAGGATTTTTCTGGAAGTCTTCAATTGCCTCTTTTGAGGCATGGATTGTTGCTTGAGGGAATGCATCCAATGCCCCAAGATGATCATAGTGCAGATGGGTGAGAAGTATGTGTTTAATCTTGTCTTTATCAATTATCTGACTTATCTTGCGCAGTAGTTCTTCCTTTTCTTCGCGGACTCCTGCATCTATCATTTTTGGCTCTTCATCTATGATAAGATAAGCATTTGATTGGCCTGAAAATTTGTATATGTTTTTTGTTATCTCCATTTTTCATTCGAAATACATGTAGTAGAGTAGCCATACTGCAATTGCGCCGGTGAGGGCTATAAGATAAGAGTATACATCAAAATATGCAAGGATTGCGTAAAGGATTATGAAACTTGTTACAAACATGTAGATCAGCCTTGAATCATACATGACCTTGCTTCCATCAAGGGGTGGAATGGGAAGCATGCTATATGCGGCAAATGCCAGGTTGAAAAGAAAAATCTTATCCACAACCAAAGAAGGAAGAAAACCAATCATACCTAGCGATTTTACACCTGTTGCAAAAAGGACATTGAACAAGGGTCCTGCTGCTGATACAAGAGCAAGTGTCCTTATGTTTGTACCATAACGGAACTCACCAAGACGTTGTATCTTCATATGATGAAGGATTATCCCCCCTGGAATCAAGATCCAGACAGTACCACCACTCAGAAGGGTGATTGCCAGACTGACGATAATACCATACCACCAGAGCTTGTACTCTACCCGAAAACCATAGTGTATGCCTACTAAGCGATAACCTGCCTGCTTTACCAGAACAGAAACCACTACGATTGCAGTCATCAGGAACAGGTTAGAAAGCCATGGGCCTAACTGAAACTCAGGGCGCCCGTCATTGAGAGCGACAATTATTACCAGGAAAAGGATTGTCAATAATATGGCTCTTACTTCTGCTGGATTGAAGATTCCGTATCGCTTTAGGTTCTCAAGAAAATTGTTCATTAAGGGTTTTCTGGGTTGTTTGCTTTAAATAATTTATGGCTGTGGGGGTGTGTAGATATCCTTTCAACATTATGATTTCTAGCTGATCATAACCATTTT
>CAYYOI010000003.1:0-4973 GCA_964473285.1 uncultured Methanosarcinales archaeon
ATCTCTTCACTTTCTATAGGCTAGAGGCCTAGACTAATATTATTCGAAAAACTCATCAAACACCTTAAGTTTAAATGGTTTTACATGGACAGAGGCTATGACAAGGAGAAATTTCACAGGATGATTTTTAATGCTGGCAAAATCAGCTTTGGCTGCTTGAAAAATCTAGGTGTGCCAATTCATCGGACTCAAGGACAAACAAGAAAGCTAGTGAAAAGGCATTATAATCACAGGAAAAAGAACTGGCGAGCCTTGATTGAAAGCATAAACAGGGCTTTCAAAGCAGTATGCAGCCATGTTGTTCAAGCCAAAAAACTGCATACACAAAAGGTTGAGATGTTCTTGAAGCTGATTACATACAATCTATATCGGCGAATTACAAGAAAAATTAATTTTGCGCTCAACTGGATTGCTGATTTTATTAGCAATTTTATTTTATGCTTAAAGCATAAAATGGTTATGATCAGCTAGAAATCATAATGTTGAAAGGATATCTACACACCCGGGGTGTAATAAAGTTTTTAAAGCAGACCCGGTTTTTTCATTACCATGGAATGGAGAATTAACCTTTTTACACCAATGGGAGAATATTCAGGCAATATAAGGGTTCCTGAGAATGCTAATTCAGTAAGGACACTTGATATGCTGAACAAGAGGCAGGTAATGCCAGGGGTAAGTGACCCCTTGCTTGAGGATTTCCTGGAGATCTATGATGTAATAACACCACACGGAGAGGCTGATGTCTCAAGGATCAGGAAGAGGAACATCATTGTTGCTTATGATGAGAATGGATGCATGGGTTGTCCTGTAGAGCGAAAAAGGATGTATGGCTCTCCGGAATCAATGGAGTTCTATCTTACCAATGGCTGGCAGATGGAGGGAAATGCGGTAAACTTTGCTGGGCGGTACAAATCGCAGAAGTTCATTGCCTTGGCTCCAGCAAGGTTGGGAAATTTGGAAAAAGATTTCATGGCATTGAATAAGGACTATATCATAGATTATAGTAAAAATAATAAACTTTAGTTCAATATGCAGTATGAATCAGCCTGATTATGTGGAATCATTCAAATAGCTATAAAAACAATTGTTGATTCTTACAGGTTATGAAGTATATCAATCCTGATCAAAAGCCCAGGTTTTTGAAGATTCTGGAAGCTGCAAGAGATCTGAGATACTATGTGGAATGCAGTGTACTTGCAGATGAGTATGAAAGCAGTTATAACCTGGGTGAGATAGTGGAATCCTGGGATATTGCAACTATTCCTGATGAATGGGAGAATTATTCTGATGAGAAAAAGGAGATTTTCAGGATTTACCCTTGCAAGATCACGACTTATGCTTTAAGTGGATGGGAGAGTGATGACGAAGAGATAGGGGAACTTGAAGGGATACTGGAGCCAAGGAAAAGGATCAGAATAAGGAAGGGAAGGCTTTCTTTCATAGATGATGAGAGTGCTGAAGAGATATACTGGATGACGCAAGACCCCAAATATCATGATGGTAGGGTTAAATCAAAGGAGATTGCAAGGGATTATTACAATAGGACAGGAAAGGTTATCACATTCAGGGAAGTCAATGCGATAATGCGTTTCGGAAATTTTAAAAGGGAATGGTAGTAAAGATTTTTCATGGATTATTACAAATGGTCTGTTGAGGCCTTGCTTGAGGAATTCAAAAGCAAAAAAGAGGGTATCTCGCAGGAGGAGGCAGAAAAACGTCTGAAAAAGGGCTATAACGAGATAGCAAAGAGCAAAAGGCGGACCATACACCAGATTCTATTTCGGCAGTTCAAGTCATTCATCGTATGGATATTGTTTTTCACATTCTTAATATCGTATCTTATAGGGCATATGATAGAGGCGGTGGTGATACTGTTCATAATCCTGTTCATCATCCTTCTAAATTTTTTTATGGAGTTTAGGGCGTCAAAAGAGATGGATTCGTTAATCAAGCTCGCGCCAAAGATTTCCAGGGTGAAAAGAGGCGGAAAAGAGACAGATATCCATGCGCGGGAGCTTGTCCCTGGAGATGTACTTGTCCTGAACAGAGGGGATATAATAGGGGCAGATGCACGCATCCTTGAATGCAATAACCTCTCTATTGACGAGTCGACCCTTACAGGAGAATCTGTGCCTGTGCAAAAGGAAGATATAGTGCTTGATAATGATGTCAACCTTTCTGATCGGGTCAATATGGTATTCTCCGGAACACCTGTGACAAACGGAAACGGAAAGGCTGTTGTTGTTGCAACAGGAAAAAACACTGAATTCGGAAAAATAAGCACACTTCTCAAGAACGTGGATGAGCAGGAGACTCCGCTCCAACAAAGACTTGATACTTTATCAAAGCAGATAGCAGTATTTGCTCTTTTTGCGGCGATACTCGCATTCTTTATAGGTGTTTTTCAGGGTGTGAACTGGCTTGAGATGGTAATATTTTCCATGGCAATAATCGTTTCAGGGATACCTGAGAGCCTGCCTACTGTTGTAGGGATATGCCTGGCGTTTGGAGTCAACCGCATGTCAAAGGAGAATGCAATCGTAAAGAGCCTTCCTGCGGTGGAGACACTGGGGACATGTTCTGTCATCTGTTCGGATAAGACGGGCACATTGACCCAGAATAAGATGATTGTTGAGAAGATCTTTACAATGGATGCAGAACTGGATGTGAAAGGTGAGGGATATACGCCTGAAGGCAGGTTCTATAAGGATAAAAAAGAGATAGATATCAAAAAGTTCAAGGTAGCTTACAAGGCAATAGAGATAGGTTATCTTTGCAACAATGCGGATATCGCAAAAGAAGAGGATGAATGGATTGTCGAAGGTGAGCCTACAGAGGGGGCACTCATATCGCTTGCAAAAAAGGCAGGGGTAACCAGGGATGACAAGAGGATAAAGGAGATCTCATTTGATCCGAACCGGAAGATGATGAGCGTGGTCAATAAGTGCAAAGGCGGAGAGTATGTCCACACTAAGGGCGCTCCTGAGAATCTTTTCAGAAGGGCTTCATCGTATCTTGAAAAAGGCAGGGTAAAAGCTTTGAATGAAGAGGCGCTCGAAAGGTTCAGGGCAAAGAATGATGCACTTGCTTCCAAAGGGTATAGGGTCTTGGGAATAGCTTATAAGAAGAACAAGGGTGCGGAAGAGAAGGATCTTGTACTAGTTGCTTTGCTTGGGATACGTGATCCGCCTGATCCTTTAGCATTCGAGTCAATAAAAAAATGCCAGGATGCAGGCATACGAACGATAATGATTACTGGGGACAGCAAGAGGACTGCTGCAGCGATAGGAAAAGAGCTGGGTATCTATGAAGAGGATGATAACATACTCACTGCTGAAGAGCTTGATGAGATTGTCAATGAGAAAGAAGAGAGGGAATTTCTGAAGATCATAGATTCTGTTACAGTATTTGCAAGGACCACTCCTGAGCATAAGCTAAAGATTGTTGAATCCCTTCAGAAGAAAGGACACATTGTCGCGATGACAGGTGATGGTGTGAATGATGCTCCTGCCCTGAAGAAAGCTGATATAGGTGTTTCCATGGGACAGAGAGGGACTGAGGTTGCAAAAGAAGCCTCTGATCTCATACTAAAAGATGACAAGTTCGCAACAATAGTCAAGGCTGTGGAATCAGGAAGAAACATCTACAGCAATATTCGGAAATTCATATATTATCTTCTTGTGGGAAGCATGTCAGAGGTATTCCTTATACTGCTTGCAATCATTGCTGGAATGAGCCTTCCCTTGACTGCTTTGATGGTTCTTGTGATCAATCTTGTGACAAGCGAGTTCCCGGCGATCGGGTTGAGCCTTGAAAAGTCGAATCCTCGTATCATGAAACAAAAGCCAAGGGATTCAAAGGAGAACATACTCAATGATTTTGTCCTGATGAGGATATTCAGCACAGTGCCTTTTGTGGTGCTTGGGACTGTTTCATTGTACATCTGGTACCTTTACAGGATGGATGACATCGCGGCTGCACAGACCATCACCTTTGTAACGATCGTACTGTTTGAGCTTTTCCATACATTCAATGCAAAGTCATGGAATGATTCCATATTCCACAAGGAAGTGTTTTCCAATAAGATGCTTACTATAGGGGTGTTATTGTCTTTGGCTTTCACTGTAATGCTCTTGTATGTGCCTTCATTGCAGGATATTTTCGGGACAGTGCCACTAGGGGTGTTTGAATGGATACTTGTACTTGGGGTCTCATCAAGCATAATCCTTTTCATAGAGTTCAAGAAATACTCGCTGAAAGTGGAGATGGGAGAACAGGAAAAGCTACATGTTTCTTAGAAAAATTTATAAGGTTTTTATTCTGAATATAAATCAAAGGAGGGTTATTAATGGATGAAGCACTTGCAAAGCGCATAATATCAATCATTGTCATTCTTGGTTACATCACATCGGGATTGTCTTTTCTTGCGGGTATTGTTGTAATATGTCTAGGGGTTTTTGGAAGAAAGATACTTTATGAGCTTGTGGTATCAAACATGCAAGGAATGATGGTTGATGTCACTCACTTTGTTGGTGTGATGGGAAACATCATGATAATTGTAGGGGCATTTGGTATTATCTTTTCATTGGTTGGATTTTTAGTCTATTATTCACTTGCAAGATATCATAACTGGGCACGGTGGATAGTGATAATAGGTGCGGGGCTTGGAATCATAGTACAGCTTTTCCTGATGAATGGTCTATTGACCGTAGTATGCTTTCTAGTCTATGCATTCCTCATATACTTCTTTGCATTTGAACATGCAGTAAGGGAGATATTCGAGAGTAAAAGCATTGATAAGATGACTTTTGCAGGCCTGGGAGAGACTATATCTGAGAAAAAAGAGACATTAGTCTCAGGCAAATCTAATGAGACAGCAAAGCTTGCAGAACCAATGAAGAAACCGGCTGCAAAGGCTAAAACAACTAAGAAGAGCACTGCTAAGAAGACCAAGAAAACAACTGCAAATAAAT
>CAYYOI010000003.1:5073-60343 GCA_964473285.1 uncultured Methanosarcinales archaeon
CGGGTGGGAGTAAGCCAGCTGCAAAAAAGAAGAAAACCAAAAAGACAACGCAGTCAGCCAAAACAAAGTCTGTGTCAGATAACAAAACAACTAAGAAGAGCACTGCTAAGAAGACCAAGAAAACAACTGCAAATAAATCGGGTGGGAGTAAGCCAGCTGCAAAAAAGAAGAAAACCAAAAAGACAACGCAGTCCACTTCAAAGCCTGCCAAAACAAAGTCAGCCAAAAAGTCAACCAAAAAGGGTAGGGTAAGATGAAGATATTGATTGTTGATGATTCTTCCTTGCAACAGAAAATAATAAAGGATAGCCTGGTCAAACTGGGATATTCAGATTTTTTGTTTGCAAATGATTTTGAATTTGCATTAAAGGTATATGATGCGCAGAAGCCTGATCTTGTGCTGCTTGATATTGTCATGCCCGGAAGAAGCGGTGTGGAAGTGCTTGCAGAGATAAGGAAAAGGGGAAATACTCCTGTGATAATGGTCACTTCCATCTCCATGCAGATGTTTCAGGAGGCATTACAGAACCTGAACCTGCCACGCTCAGAGATAAAGATTGAGAAGCCTGTGTATCTCACAAAGCCTTTCACAGTCGATGGCCTGCAATCAGCAATCTCCGAAGCGTTTCAGAAGTGAACTCTTGTAGATGTCCCGCTTGTAGGGCTTGATTCTTATTATTTTTGCATCAATCTTCTCTTCTTTTAACACTTGTTCAATGCCTTCAATAAAATTGGTCTGATCATGGCCAAGGCAGATTGCAACAGGCCTGTATTCTTTGATTGACGCGTACTTGTCGGTAAGAGAGCCTAACTCTGCAAAAGGCACTTCGCGGAGAACCTGGCGAAGCCTTTCCTGTTCAGGGTAATGGGGTTCTCCCTTGATTTTTCGTATAGTCTCGTCACGGGCGACTATGGCAACAACTGTGCCATGCTTTGCAGCTTCCCTGAAATAGTAGCGGTGCCCTTCATGCAGATAATCAAAGCAGCCGAATACCAGGGAGACAGCGTTTAGTTTGGTTTTCAGTTTCCTGAATGCGCGGGATCGCATGCTATCCTTTTTTTCTTCACCGAAGGTCTTGTCAGATGATTCAGGAAGAAATATGGGGTCAAAACCGAAGCCTTTGCCACGTGGGGGCACAATTGTCCCTGATATTTCTGTGCTGATATAGAATACTTCATTATTGAGCCTGACCCCGAGCATGCATCGCACGGTAGCAGGACCTTGCAGCATGTCAGCTATGCGTTCAAGAGATACTGCCTTAAGCATCCATTTTATGAGAGGGCCGGGAAAACCGTCACGGTCAAACAAGGAGATGTCTTCAACTACTATGTTGTCTTCTTTAACCTGGGAAAGCTTGTGCTCGATAATCTTTTGCGGGTCAAGCTCCTGGATCTCTTCCAGGTCAATATCTTTTCTTTCAAGCTCCGGGATTACTTCCTGGGCTTCCCTGAACTTGTTAGGATTTCCTGTTATGAATTTCATCGTGTAAGTTCTGTATCCGGGTGATAGGCATACCATACGCTCCAGGGCGCCTCGATGTAACCTGGTTCTGGATCTTCGAGTTCTAGGGTCGCCTCAGAGGTTTCTATATTGCCTATAATCCTTTCATTCGGTGAAAGAAGATTGCTTCTTGCACTCTTTGGAAACTGCGTGTGGGCGTTTGAAGGGTAAGGGTATATGGAATACTTACGTTCATGGCCTGTTTCATTGAGAAGAAGGCTTTCAGGATGAATTTTTTTCCAATCCTCCCATGTAGTGATCTTTGCAGGGATAGTATCCTTTGAGTAGGTGAACTGGCTGATTAGGGTGCCGTTTTGGGTCTCGAAGATGCTGTTGCCATTGAGAGTCTTTCCTGAGGCATGAAGAGAAAGGCCATTATAACCCATGACAGTCTGAGACAGGGGGCAGAATGTGAGGGAAAAATCCTTCTCATTTACTACCAGATGCCAGGCCATCATATCAAGAGGGTATGCCCGTGGAATGTCTGTAACTATACCAATCACTTTAGTATCATTTGGTATGTTGGCCTTTGATGTGTAAGAAGGCTCATCAATGGGGTCAATCTTTTTGCTGCTTGTAATATAGGACTCTTTTTTTTCTTCCTTTTCCTCAGGTTCATCTATCAGGACCGGAATCATGAGGAGGATTATAATAATGATAATAAAAAGGTACTTCATACCTGATGGCATGGTTCCCTTGATTTATTAGCTTTTCCGTCTCTTGATCTCTTCAAAGGCGTGCTTTATGTTTTCCTGGGTCACTATAACCTTATCTGTGGCCTGGCGTATGGCATTCATGCCTGCCTCCCGGGCGAGGCTTTCAAGGTCTGCACCGCTCCAGCCTTCGGTCTGGTCTATATACTCATCAAAGGAGCCTTTGAGGGGCATCTTCTTTGAGTGTATCGAGAGGATCTTCTTTCGTGCCTCTTTGTCAGGAAGACCTACTTCTATCTGCAGCTCTATCCGACCAGGCCTTAGAAGAGAGGGGTCAATGAGGTCTGGCCGGTTGGTGGCTGCGATGACAGTGACTTTTTCAAGTTCCTCTATACCATCTATCTCTGTTAGGAGCTGGTTGACCATGCGTTCAGTTGCATCGGTCATTGCAGAACCCCTTACTTTTGATATGCTGTCGAACTCATCGAAAAAGATGATTGTGGGGGCAACCTGCCTAGCTTTCTGGAAGATCTCTCTTATCTTCTTCTCGCTTTCACCAACCCACTTGCTGACAAGTTCAGGGCCTTTTACAGCGATAAAGTTTGCATCAGCCTCGTTTGCTACAGCCTTTGCAAGGAGGGTCTTTCCTGTTCCAGGAGGGCCCTGCAGGAGGACACCTCTTGGAGGGTTTATCCCTGCCTGGGTGAAAAGCTCGGGTTTTTGGAGAGGGAGCTGTATGGTCTCTGTCAACTGGCGTTTTGCATCTTCAAGGCCGCCTATGTCGTCCCATCTTGTCTTTGGCCTATTGATAAGCACTTCCCGCATGGCAGAGGGTTCAACCAATTGAAGTGCGTCCTTGAAATGGCGCATGGTAACCTGGATCTTCTCCAAAACATTCATGGGAACCTTTTCCTCAAAATCCTTGAGATGGGACACATAGGGCTTGAGGGTTTTCATGGCAGCTTCCTTGCACAGTGCTTCAAGATCTGCGCCTGTGTAACCTAATGTCTTTAGAGCAAGGTGGTCAAGGTCCACATCCTCTGCAAGAGGCATCCCACGGGTGTGAATCTGGAGAATCTCTTTTCGTCCCTGCTCATTCGGGGGATTTATCCTGAGTTCACGGTCGAATCTTCCAGGTCGCCTTAGCGCTTCATCAATGTCATCAGGCCTGTTTGTCGCAGCGATGACAACAAGGTTTCCCCTGCTCCTGAGCCCGTCCATGAGGGTAAGAAGCTGGGAGACTATACGTTTTTCTGTCTGGTCTTTTCCTTCGCCACGTTTCGGGGCTATGCTGTCGATCTCGTCGATGAATATGACTGAAGGCCCGCTCTTTTGAGCTTCTTCAAATATGTCACGGATGTGCTTCTCGCTTTCCCCGTAGTACTTGCTCATCACTTCAGGCCCTGCGATGGAATAGAACTGGGCGTCTGTCTCTGATGCAACAGCCTTTGCAAGAAGTGTCTTTCCTGTTCCGGGTGGCCCTGTAAGAAGCACACCTTTAGGAGCGCCGATTCCCAGGCGCTCGAATACCTCTGGGTGTTTCATGGGAAGCTCCACCATCTCGCGGATCGCTTCAACCTCATCGTTAAGGCCTCCTATATCCTCATACGAGATCTCAGGAATCTTCATGGAATCTGCTTTTGCAGGTGTGTCTGAGATAGTTACTTTTGTCTGGTTTGTCACCTTGACAACCTGATTAGGCGAGACCTTTGTTACCACGAAATGAAGGTGGGTGCCCATCACATCAAAGATAAGCTTTTGACCCTTGATCATGGGCTTGTCTATCAGCTTGTTATGGAAGAAGGTTGTTGGGTCCTGACTGAACTGCACCTGCTCAGCAGGTGCAAGGGTGATGCTTTGGGCTGGCTTGTATTCAGCCTTTGTCACTTCAACCTTCTCTCCAAGTGAAGTATCTGCATTGAACCTGGTTGTCCCATCCATTCGGATGATGTCAAGGCCTTCGTCTTCAGGCCTTGCTCTCCAGACAGCGGCAACCGCTTTCTTTTTTCCTTTTATCTGGATGATGTCTCCTGTCTCCAGCTCAAGCTCTTTCATGAAGGCAGAGGGCATCCTTGCGATGCCACGTCCGACATCCATTTGGATTGATTCTGCAACTGTTAATTGTGCCATTTTGACCTCCTTTATGCTATAAGTAATATTATTCCTATGGCTATGATTGTCCCGTAGACTCCCTTGTTCCAGTCAAGGATCTTTTTCCCGTCAAAAGGAAGGACAGGTATCATGTTGAATAGACCTATCCATGCATTCAAATGGGTGCCTATTGCAGTGACTGTCGAAGGGATCACGAGACCTGCTGCAAAAAATGCTGCAGCAAGTATCATGTTCACAACAGGCCCTGCGGCACTGATCATGCCATACTGTGCTTTTGTGATATTGCCGTTGATCATTACTGCACCTGGGGCAGCAAAGACAATCCCTAAAGGGGATAATCCCAGGGCTACCAGGAGCATCTTCTTGTCAGCTACAAAGTGCGAGATGCACCCGTATCGCTGGCTTACTAATTTGTGTCCAAGCTCATGCAAGACAAAGCCCAACCCTGCAGTCATAAGGGAGATGAGGAGGACTTTAGCGAACTGACCGCTAAGCCCTACCTGTGCAATGGTAAAGGCAAGACCTATTGCAAAAAATGAAAGGCCTAAATCCTTTACTTCGTTTGTCTTGAATTGGTTCATTTGACTTCAATCTGTTTTCGTTTCTGCTCTATCTCTGGCTGCTTTTTTATCTTGACTTCAAGCACACCATTATTGTATGTAGCATCAACGTTGTCGATGTCTGCGTATTCAGGCAATGATATGAACTTGTAGAAGTTCATGTAACTTCTCCTGTAACTGTCTTTTTCTTTTTCCTCGTCTTTCTTTTCCACTGATACCTCTAGTCCTCCATCAGTAGCGTTGATGTTGATGTCTTTCTTGTCTACTCCGGGTATCTCAAATGTTGCCACAATCTCGTTCTCTGTCTCGAAGAGGTCTGCCACGGGCTCACGATAGTCGCCTTGCACGAGATCACCTCTTCCTGGAAGCGCACGCCTGTCTCCGAAAAAACTATCGAACATTGAGTCCATCTCACGTTGCATGCGCATCAGTTCATCCCATAACGATCGTCTTCTCATTCGTATCACCTCCGGTAAGGAAGAAGGTAAACTAATATATAAATATTATGAAAAATGTATGCATTATTTCTTTTAAATGGAAATGATTTCTACAAATTAACACAAAATTTATATACTATGGCTGCAACAATACTTCTATGGTAACGCATATATTCCTGCGAAAGATCAATCGTCCCAGAAGGTCGAGGATGGATGATGAGCTGGAGTGGTTATGCGAAAGCCTGGGTTTTTGCAGGGGGCGTGATATAGACAGCATCTCAAAGCAGATAGTCTCATGTCTCATGAACCCAAGATACATAGAGGAAGGAGTAACTTCTGAAGAGCTTGCCCGGAGGCTTGATATGCCTTTGTCAAGGGTGAATCATCACCTGCGAAACCTTATCGATGCAGGATTTGTATACAGGGCAAAAAGAAAGATCTATCTTCGGGGAGGTAGTGTTAAGTCTGCAGTAGAAGAATTAAGAAAGGATGCTGACCGCATATTCAATGATCTTGAACAGATCGCTGAGGAGATGGACCGCGTCCTATTCAGATAGTTCCTGTTTTAGCTCTTTGACCTTGTCTGTCTTTTCCCAGGTGAATTCAGGTTCTGATCTTCCAAAATGACCATAGCTTGCAGTTTTTGCATATATAGGTCTTTTGAGATCCAATTCCCTTATAATATTTCCTGGTCGCGTGGGAAAGACTTTCCTGACTGCGCTTATAAGGTCTTTTTCAGGGACTGTTCCTGTGCCTAAGGTGTCAATCTTTACTGAGACTGGTTCTGAGATTCCTATTGCATAGGCAAGCTGGACCTCGCATCTTTTGGCAAGTCTTGCTGCAACAATATTTTTTGCAATGTATCTTGCAGCATAAGCTGCGGACCTGTCGACCTTTGAGGGATCTTTTCCTGAGAAAGCACCGCCTCCATGGCGTCCCATCCCTCCATAGGTATCAACTATTATCTTTCTTCCTGTAAGTCCTGCATCAGCCTGTGGCCCTCCTATCTCGAACTTGCCGGTGGGATTTATGAAAATCTTTGTGTTCTCGTCCATGAGATCCTTGCAGATAGGCCTTATGACATGTGTATCAATCTCTTCTTTCACTTCTTCCTGGCTTATATTGCCCTTGTGATGGGCTGATACTACGATGGTATCCACCCTTAAAGGCTGATGATTATCGTCATATTCAACTGTCACCTGGGTCTTGCCGTCAGGTCTTAGGAATTCGATGGTGCCATTACGCCTGACATCAGTAAGCTGTTTGGAGAGCTTGTGGGCAAGGGTTATCGGGAGCGGCATGAGCTCATCTGTCTCGTCGCAGGCATACCCGAACATGAGTCCCTGGTCTCCTGCTCCCTGGTCTTCTTTTGAGACTCCCTGTGCAATGTCTGGAGACTGGCCTTCGATGCAGTTCATCACACCGCAGGTCTCCCAGTCAAGACCCATCTTTCCGTCAGTATAGCCTATGTCCCTGATTGCCTTTCGGACAACATCTGGTATATTCACATAGGTTTTAGTGGTGATCTCCCCTCCAACAACTATAAGGCCTGTCTTTGTGAATGTCTCGCAGGCGACTCGTGCATTCTCGTCCTTTGAAAGTATCGCATCAAGGATGGAATCTGAAATCTTGTCGCATATCTTGTCCGGGTGTCCTTCTGTAACGCTTTCTGATGTAAATAGGTAGCTCATATTATCCCTCCTTTCAATAGCAACAGGTTATTCTCTTTTTATGTTTTGTGGACTTACGATAAATATTTAAATCTAGTAGACCTCCAGGGGACTGGGTGTTTTAATGACAAAGTTTACAGACGGTATTATATTCAGGACAATAGTAGAGATACTGGGGGCTCCCCCAGAACACATAGACCAATCACTGAGGGGGTTCGTAAAATCCCTGAAAGACTGGGAAGGTCTTCATGTAAGGAAATCTGACTATTCAGAGCCACAGCAGCAGGAAACCTTATATTCAATGTTTGTTGAGCTTGAGATAGAGGCAAAGAACATAACTGAACTGATAGGGTTTTGCATTGAGGGAATGCCTTCGACAGTCGAGATAATCGAACCAGAAGAGCTGAGCTTTGATTCGCAGGCTTTCTCCCAGGCCATAAATGATCTGCAGGCAAAACTGCATGTTGTCGACAGGAGCCTGAAGGAACTGAATGCACAAAAGAAAGTGCTTGAAAAGAACACGCATGCGCTTGCAACAAATATAATACTTGTTTCTTTGAAGGAAGGAACAAAAACTCTTGAACAGCTCTCTTCAAACACAGGGATTGCAAAGGAAAAACTGGAACAGGTATCAAAACAGCTTGTAGAACAGGGAAGAATCAAGGAGGCTGACGGAAACTACTCACTATGAGCGCACAAAAGAATTCCGGACTCAAGGCGCAGCTTGAATCTATCCTTTTTGCTGCAGGAAAAGCGGTATCTATCCAGGACCTGCAGAAACTATGCAAGGAAAAATCAGATAAGATAAGGGCTGCACTCGGGGAACTCTCAAAGGATTATAATGAGCATGACAGTTCCCTGATGCTGGTTGAGGAAGGAGAGAGTTATAAGCTCACTGTGCGTGAGCAGTATTTGCCACTTGTAAAGGATGTGGTCTCAGAGACAGAGCTTCCAAAAAGTATCATGGAAACCTTGGCTGTGATTGCTTTCAAGCATCCCATATTGCAATCAGAACTCGTTAAAATACGGTCTAATAAAGCGTATGATCATCTCAATGAGCTTGAACAGACAGGCTATATAAAAAGAGAGGCATATGGGAGAACAAGAAAGATACATTTGACACAAAAATTCTTTGATTATTTTGATCTTCCCCCAAATAAGGTTAAGGAGGCATTTGCAAGTTTCGAGGCAGTATCAAAAGAGATCGAAAAACAAGAAGACCTTCTTGATGAGGAGATGCAGAAGATACAGGAACAGCGTGCAGAAGAAAAGAAGGCTGCAGAGGATAAAGTGGGCAATCTTGAGGTCTATGATGCAGAGCCGGAAGAAGATCAGGAAGAAAAGCCATTAGAACTGCAGATATATGATACAAACACAGAACCCATGGGTAATGTAGAAGTCATACGCGGTGAAGATGTGGTGAAGCAGCCTGAGCTGCCTCTTGATTCAGCAACCCATGAAGTGATTGAAGGTGAGCCTGAAGATTTAGAGGAAGATTCAGATGAGGACTTGGTTTATGATACAGACGAAGATTCAGATGATGATACAGACGAGGACTCAGGTCAGGATTCATCAAGCGAGGATTCAGACGAAGATTCAGTTGATGTCGCAGATGATGATTCAGAAAAGCCAGTTGGAGGTTTAGAAGAGGATTCAGATGATGATTCAGTTGATGTCGCAGATGATGATACAGATGAGGACTCAGGTCCGGATTCATCAAGCGATGATTTAGAGGAAGATTCAGACGAAGATTCAAAAAAGACAGTAGAAGGTTCTGAGCAGGATGTAAATCTTTCAGATGATCTTGAGGAGGATCTTAATAATAAGTTTTCTGATGGTAAAGATGCAGAGGGGGATGAACTCCTGGAGAAGCGCATAAAGGAGAAAGAGGAGGCATTGCTCGGGAAAAAATCAGAGGATAAGCCAAACAAATGTGATGAGGAGTTTGATTCTATCTCTCAGGATATAGAGGAACAAAAGGATGTCCTCGGAAAATAGGGTTGTTGTAACAGTCAGGTGCCCGCATTGCAAAAACAAGATGAAATACCAGGCACAAAAGCTTAATCGGCGCAAGGTCTGCGTTTATTGCGGTAAATCATTCAAGGTTGATTCGAAAACGATAGAATGAAAAGGATTCTTGGTGTTGCGGTTTTCATCTACGTGTGTGTCATTATAGGTCTTTTATGGTTTTATCGCACCTCATTCAAGGGTGTTAATGGATGGTATATTCTGGGGGCAATTGCTGTAATGGGGGTTGCTCATTTTGTGTTTGTCTTTTCATGGCGCTACATGCTAAAAAGGATTGGGTTGGATATATCTTATAGCAGGGCTTTTAGTTACCAGTGCATGGAGGATGCTTTCATGTTCATGCCTGCAAAAACAAATTATCTTACACTTCCCTACCTTCTCTCCAGGAAACATAAGATCTCTTTTACACGGGCGTTCGGTTTCAAGATTGTTTTGATTGGCCTGGAGTTATTGTGTGCAATCACCTTGCTGTTATTGGGAAGAATAGAACTTCTGATTTACCTTGCTGTTATTTTAGGGGGATTCTTCTTTGCGCATCCGCTTTATCGTGTTCTGAGCAAAATGTGGAAGAGGCTTCCAACGGCATCCTCGATGAAAGAGTTTCTTGGTTTCTCTTACCTTGTGTCAGGGTATGGATTGCTTTTCCTGTTCTGGTTCTTTGAAGGGGTCAGCCTGTTTCTTATCATCAAGGCATTCAATCCAGAATTCTCCTTGTTTGCAGGGGTTGCTATCCATGGATTATCTACAATTATGGGTGCTATGTCGCTCCTTCCGGGAGGGATGGGGGTGCGAGAAGGGACTATTGCTTATGTTTTGCATCTTTATGAGATAGGGCTTGCTCTTTCAGTGCCGATCGCAATTCTCGGGCAGGTTATCACTGTCCTTTTGCCGGTGTTTTTTGGGTATTTGTATTACCGGGTTGCAAGGACTAGTGTGTTCTTATCATGAATTGTAACTTCTTCAATGTTTTCTAATTCTATTTCCCGGGAGATGCTTCTATTTGTTTTTTGCCCACTGATGTTTGTAATATTAAGTATTAAACTAGCATTTTCTATTGTAACAGTCAGGTCAAATGAGTAACACCCTGATGAGCTTGTTATGTCATGATACCTTCCTGGATTTAGTTTGTTGATCTCACCTGATTTGTTTGTTACCTTGTCTTGAAGAATAAGATGATCGTCTTCAATCCGGTAGTCAGAGAAACTTTTTCCTTCAATTGAACAATTGAATCTGGATATTGCTATGGGTAATTCTTTATTTGGTAAACCTTCATTTGATAACTTGGTTGCAGGCAGTAATCCAATCTCAATTTTTTTTCCATTTTCATCGTTCTTTATCCTTTTATCAGCGGGGAATTCAAGTTCTTGGGCCCCGAATGCTAAGCCTGCAATAAGTATTAAGGACAGCATATATCTAAAAAAGTATTTTTTTGTTTGTAATATTCTTCTTAATCCATTCATGGATAATATGAGTAAATGAGGAAATATCAGGAGAAGAAATGCGGTTTTTTGGTTCTCCCAGTTTTCGTTTATCATCAGGAAACCCAGGAACACTATTATGCTTGCCCATAAATACCAGCCCTTCTTTCCAAGCTGTTTTGATCCAAAGAATATTGCGGGACTTAAGATCCAACCGAAGACGCTTATAAGTGTCAGGGGAAGATAGATGAACATTGGATGTTGAAAAGCAGGGCTTCTTATAATTTCTGAGTGAAATGGATAATTCAATGTTGTTTTTATTGCAAAATCCATACCAAAAAAACTATGCTGAAAGGATGGCATGTAGATAAAGCCCTCAAAGAATAAAGGATTTCCATACAATATACTTTTAATAATAAGGAAAGGGGTTATTGCAAGAAGGCTTGCAGCACCAAAAAGTAATACTCTTTTTGGTTTTATCAGATATGCCAGTATGGCTGGTGCCATGAGGAGGCTTAGGGGCTGGATTGCACCCAAAACCCCGTAAACCAGACCTGCAATTGTCCATGCTCTTTCGTAGAACAAGAGGTAGGTAATAAATGCTATGAGGAACATTCCAAAGAGATTCCGGTCAAGAATAGGGGGGATTGAAACAAGGAATGAGGTATTGAGCAGGATGACTGTACCTATCGCATAAACCTTTTGTGTCATGTTTTTTACTATTTGATAGAGTATTACCGAGGTGAGGGCCATTATCAATGCATAAAGCAAATCATATTCACCGAAAAGGGCTATAAAAAAAGAAAGATGTATGCCTGTTGCAAAAGACTCATCATTCAGAAAATCCTCTTTATAATTTTTTAAGATATTATGGTTGTTCTTCTCAAACCTGTAGAAATCCTGGAAGGATCTGTTCAAGGAACTCATTGTTTCACGTTCTTCGAGATGTGTCTGGTTCTCGTATTGGTAACCAAAGATATATTCCTGTCCAAGGTTCAGATTTGCCCAGTTGTCATGGCAGTCAAACCGGTTTTGCGGGGAAAATGTGAGCGCACTAAAAACAAAGACCACAATCAGAATAAGGGAAATCTTTTGCATCTTTTGTGATTTACTCCATCTAATTGCCAGTATGGTATTGAGGAGAATACTACAAAAGACTATGAAGGCGGGAGTTATGACGGTTCCAGCTACGAGTGCGATAAAGTATATTATAAGCGGTAAAAAAATTACTATGAGGGCTAATGAGACGAAGAACTCTTTTTTGATTATTCCTGCCAGGAGGTAAGCAGGAAGGATGAGGGTTATTAAGAAAAGAATGATTTCAATCATGGAGACTTGAGGGAATACTTATATATATAATCCTTTTTATCTATATGTAATGAAGGCTTTGTTATTCTCTGGAGGGATTGATTCTACATACGAAGCCTTGACCCTGAAAGGAAAGCTTCACTTGGTCAGTTTTTATAATGGGTATGGTCAGTTTTTTGTAGAGCGTTCATATCTTCGGTTCCGTGAGCTTGATTCAGCGCGTTTTACACATGAGAGTCATTCTGTCAGACGAATCTTCAAGAAACTTCTCCTTGATACATTAGCTGAGGATATGCTTTATGGGGGGTTTGTCTGGTGTTTATCCTGCAAGCTTGCCATGCACACTAAAATGATAATGCTTTGTAAGAAAAAAGGGATCAAGAAAGTGCATGATGGTTCTTCAGAAGATAGTTCAGAGATGGTGGAGCAGAGCCAATTTGCGAAAGAGCTTATAAGTGAACTATACAGAAGCTATTCTATAGAATTTGTAACTTCTTCATATACGGTTCCCAGGAAAAAAAAGATTGCATTTCTCAAAGAGAATGGTATACGTACAGGTATTCCTTTATTCGGCCGAAATATGGGTATCCAACCAAAATGCATCCCTGGGGAACTTTATTATTCCTCCTATATATTATGCGGAAAAAAACCAAGCCATGATAAGAAAGGAGTGGCAGATTTTTTTGATAAGAAGCTTCCATTGATAAAAGAGATGATTAAGAATGTTTAGGAGATTCATTTTTGTACTATTGCATGTATTCTTTGTATCTCTTGTGTTTATTATAGCTGTTTTCAGTCCGGAGTATCGTAAGATCTTCAGGTTTTATCTTCATTTCCTGCGAACAGTCTTGCGGTAAGTCTTATTCCTGTCTTGAAGAGCTCTTTTTTTGAAATACCTCTCGTTGTTATTAATCGTTTTACTCTTGCAACTCCTCTTATAGGGCGGAGATAGAATCTTTTGTATATCCGGTCCCGAAGCCTGAGGAGTTCATCTCTTTTCGTGTGATTGTTGATAAGAGGTACATTGAGAAACCGGTAATCACTGAAATCATCATAGACTTTGTATTGTGAAGACAAGTCCGTTCCAGGGAGGGGTGTTGCAAAGGTTATCTGAAGGAAATCAAGGTCAAGCTGCATTATCCTTTCTCCTCTTTTCTCTATATCTTTTCTGGTGTCATCAGGGAATCCAATGATTGAGTATCCCATTGTAAGGATGCCTGCCTCTCTTGTCTCTTTCAGAGCTTTTTTAATAGTGTCAATCTCTAATCTCTTAATCTTTGCAAGGCTTTCTTTTTCATATGTCTCAATTCCATAGCCGAGCATTACGCAACCCGCTTTTTTCATCAGATTCAATAATCGTTTGTTGACGCAATCGGTCCTGGACATTGCTATCCAGTTGAAGCGGAGCTTTCTTCTTATGATCTCTTTGCATAATTCTTCTGTTTTGTCATTTGTGAATGTATGGTCGAGAAATGCTATGAATCTAATCCCTTTGGCTATGCAGTATTCTATCTCTTTTATGATATGAGGTATGCTCCTGCTTCGCAGCTTGGTTCCAAACATGTTATGTGCATCACAAAAGGAACATTGGTATGGGCAACCTCTGTGTATTTTCATGGCTGTGATGTTATCAGAGAAGGGATTCTTATATCTGTATTCTTCATCTCTTACAGGTATTGGTAGAGTGTCGAGGTATTTTACATGGTTTGGTTTGGTTATGTTATCTTTGCTGCAGATCCCTTTTCCCCTTGCTTTTAAACCTTTTTTTGCGATCAATGCCATCCCTTCTTCAGGTTCTCCTCGTATTATGAGGTCCGCACCCAGTTCTTTGAAGCAGTAATCCGGATTTGTTGTGGGAAACATACCAATGAGAATTATTGTGATATCCTGCAGGCCTTCAATGACTTGTTTAGCTGTCTGGACGGAAAAAACATCACAGGAGAATACAACGTAATCAGGTTCTTTTGAATTGATGAGGTCTATGTGTTCCTTTATGGAAAGATCAAGATTGTTTGCATCAATGATGTGGCTCTCTATTATAGGTTTTGTCATCTCCTTGCAATAGAGAAGATCAAGAGGAGGGATTCTTGAAATAAGGCTGAGGTATTCTACTTTTCTTTGGTGATTTAGGTTTGAATAGATGATCATTTTAATATATGTAGTCCCATATCTCAAGGGTGGTGAGATTGTATACTTTGTAATTGTTTTTGTAATTTATTGCGGGTTTTTGGTTGTAAAGGGTGGGAAGAAAACTTTTTTTCAGATATCTTTCTCTCATGTATTGGTATTCTTCCTTTGTTTCAGGAGTATAAAAATATTCCCACCCCAATCGTTTGTCCATCTCAAGAGGTTCTGGAATTTCGCTGCTATGGGGGAACCTTTGGTGCCATCTTTCGTCTTTTTCAAAATGTATTGTTTCAAGAGCAAATAAACCTCCTGTAAGTAAGATAGTGATTATGGTAATTGCCGGGATTCTTTTTAGATCTAATCCTTTGGAGATAAATATGGCAATGACTGGGAAGAGCAATATTATGAAACTTGATTTCAGTTCCTCCCAGTTCTCCTGAATTGCAAGAAATGCGAGGAAGGGTATGAATAGAAGATAAAAGAATCTCTTATTTTTGATGGTGAACATACCCACTAGCATTGATGCTATGAGGATCATTCCAAATGATTGCATTAGGAGTAAGGGCATGGTGAGAAAGTTTGGAAAGGGAAAGTGTGGTGTCCTGATTATCTTGTCGTGGAGAGGGTAGTTGAATAGCCCATTGAAATTGAATTCATATCCAAGAAAGCTATGTTCAAATTCAGGCCTGAACCCATCAAGCGCTTCGAATTGTGTTGGATGAGCGAGCATGCTTCCGAATGCTGCCTGTTTCCAGATAAGGATTGGAATTATTAGCAATATTGCTCCTATGATGAAAGGGACCAGTTTTCTCCTTGATGCTAATATGGCTGGAGCAAAAAGGATTGCAATGTTTCTTATCCCTCCCAAGACACCAAACATCATTCCTGCCAAAAACATCTCTCTTCTCATAACAAGATATATTGAGAGGGTCAATGCAGCCAGGCCGACAATATTTGCATTCGGCCTGTTGAAATAGATTAGAAGAGGGTTGAAGGCAATGACCAAAGAGATGATCAAGGCTTTTGTTTTACCTTGATTGCGGAGCATTTCAAAGATTAGCATAAATGTGATGACAATCAGGAGGGCATGCAGAATGCGAAGGCCTATTAGTCCGAAGATTATGTAGGGTATAGAATATATAATGGGTGCACCGATACGTTGATCTTTGGTTGCAATTCCCTGACCTAAAAGATTCTCTTTTAAAGACCCTGATGAAGTCTGGGTAGTGATAGGTTGTTGATTTATGTCAACAAAGTCAACCTTGTCGTTTGCCATATACATGCTTCCAGCAGTGATGTAGGTACTCCAGTAATCTTCAGCTGGGCCTTCAAAGATTGCGAAATGAAACAGGAAAACTCCTAGGCAGAGAACCATAAACAACTTTTGTTTTTTTGTGAATCTTTGCCATGGTTGTGATCTGTACCGTAATGCTATAAGGCTAAGAACAGTACTGATTGCAAGAATCAAGGGAAGGGATATGTATGTATCAAACAGGAAGGCTATGAGAAAGCAGGTGTATGAAACAAGAAATATCCCCAAACCGATGCTTTGTGCAACTCTTGCAGGTCCTCTTCCAGTGGAGAAAAGAATCCCTGGCAGGAGGGTGTATAGAAATACTGTTATGCTTATGGCTATGTCTAGCATCGTGTGATTATGAAATCCTCCATTATCAAAGTACCACAAGGAGTTCTTTGGTAGACATCAAGCGCCTCCTCGGGAGTCCTTACTAAGGGTTCTCCGTGGATGTTGAAACTTGTGTTTAATACTGCTCCAGTTCCTGTTATTTTTTTTAGTTCGTGGAGCAGTTCAGTATAGCGGCCTTTTTTGTTATCTTTTATAATCTGGGGTCTACAGCATCTATTATTGTCGATTGTCGCTTTCAATCCATCTTTTTTGAGCTCATATCCCATGGTCATGAATGGATCACTACATGTATAGCTTTTGAAGATACTTTTTGCTTCGCTTTCAAGAATGGATGGGCAAAATGGCTGGTACCATTCACGCTTTTTTATTTTGAGATTCAGGAGGTATTTTACTTCTGGCTTGTTTGGATCAGCAAGTATACTTCTTTTTCCGAGTGCTCTCGGGCCGTATTCCATCCCTCCCTGAAACCAGAATACGACCTCTCCTTTGCTTATAAGTTCTGCTGCTTTTTTTGCAGGTTCAGGATTTTTTTTGAAGTTGAAAGGGTATCTTGAGAGCGCTTTAAGAATATCTTTTTCTTTGTAGGTCTTACCCTCTGGAAGCTTTAGTTTTTTTGATTTTTTTGGTGCAATTGCAAGAGCTGCACCCACAGCAAGCCCTCCATCACCCATGTGAGGGAAAATATACCAGTTAAGTCCACCTGTAATCGCTTGATTATGCTTGATGTTTGCGAATATGCCTCCTGCAAAACATACATTCTTAATCCTTAATCGGTCGGTGTAGTATTTTATTACTTTTTTACTGGTATTTTCCAAGGTCTCCTGGGCCATGCGGGCGAATTGTTCAGGTCTGGTCTTTTGTCTTAGTTTTTTTAGGAACTTATAGCGCTGTGAGAGGCCTAGGGTGCTTTTTATGTTACCTCTATCAACATAGAATAGTTTTTTCATGGGATTTTCATTGATCTGACCATAATCTGCCAAAGCCATTACTTTTCCTTCATCCTCAAGAATACGCATTCCCAGAAGACTGGTCACTTCCTGGTAGAATAACCCTAATGAGTCCTTTGTCTTGAATGTCTGCAGCAGGGTGAGGTCTTTTCCTTTTCCGAGACTTACAGAACCGCTGAGTCCATCTCCCAGTCCATCAAAGGTGAATACCAGGGCATGTTCCATTCCGGAGGTATAGTAAGCTGATGCTGCATGGGCTTTGTGGTGGTTTACTCTATATAGGGTAAAATTGGGAAATCTCCTGAGTTCCTTTCTTAATGCCTTTTCAGAGAGATACGTTGTAAGCTTGTTGGGCGGTATCCTGCCTGTTGTATTTAGTATATGCCTGTTAAGATTAGGAAACCTGTTTTTTCTTTTTTTGCGTCTAATATGATAGTAGGATTCTTTTATCCTTGGAAATAGTCTTGTAAGGGTGAGGGAAAAATCAGTGGTAGAATATGCGATATGACTGATGTCTTTGGGTTCTTTATTGACTCTTTTCAGGCATGCGTCAATTGCATTGTGAGGGAAATGGACTTCAAGCTTTCGCCTGGTATGTCGCTCTTCATTCTCAGCGGCCAGAATCCTGTTGTCTTTGATGATTGCTGCTCCTGAATCATGGCCATCCCATACCCCTAGAATCATGGTTCGGGGGTGGTGGGATTGCTATAAAAAGGTTGCTGCTTGCTACGCGCACTATATAAATAGAAAAGGTGGGTAACTACTTTTTTTAGTAAATCTTAAAAATCTCCTTTGTTCCTTTATATAAAGATAAATAAAGACAGTAATCTTATGTGCAAGTTCAACAATTCCTGGAGAATATCTGATAAAAGCCCTGAATAACTCAAAAACCTTTATTCAATAGCTAAAAAAACAAGATTAAGTAACTAACACCATTGGAGATTAGGATTTACGTCTATGTCCACAAATATAAAAAAAAACACTATAGTAATGCTATTTTACATAGGAATAGTTTGCTTAGTGATGGGCCCTTTGACAAACGATCTAGCATATGGTGATGATATCTTCTATATGGGCAATAGTGTATGGGTTGCAAAGAACAATCTGAATCCTTGGGTTGGGGGAAATGAAAACACCCACAATAAAATATCAAAAGACGAAGATAGTCTTTCAACAATAATCAATAGAGACGTGTTATTTTTAGATGGGATGCATCCTCCTCTCCTTTTCTTCCTAGTAGGATTATTATATAGCTTATTTGGAATTAAAGTAATAGTGCATAAGATATTATTTCTTTTTCTTTCTGCCATAACTCTATACTTCATCTATAAAATAGGTAGTCATATATACACTAAAAAAGTAGGATTTATAGCTTCAATACTGATTTTATTTTTGCCACTATATTTAGCTCAAACAGGACTATTCAACCTTGCAATACCCACCTCTGCCCTTTTGTCTGCATCTTTATTTTATTTGGTAAGCAAAAAGAAAATCCCTTTTTTAATCGCTTCAACACTATTATTTTTAACAAATGAATTTACCATAATAATATACCCGCTATTTATTATTTTTATATTCTTTGAAAATGATAAACTAACACTCGCTGAAAAAATAAAAAAAAATACAATCTATCTAGTCCCATTAATCTTCTTTTTCCTTTGGATGTACTTTCACTACCTTGAATTTGGTTGGTTCTTATTTACAAGACGAATTCCAGAATCATTTGAGATTATAACAATTATAAGTCTATTATATGAGAAGGCTGGAGCAATTCTTCTTAAGGATCTGATGTGGCTTCATGTATTCATTATAACCATCGGTTCAATATATTACAATAAAAAAATTCACATTAAAAGAAATCTGTCGATCATTCTCGCTTTATTATTATTGTCATACTGTCTCTTAAGTGGCTGGGAGAAAAGCTCAATAGCTCTATTTTACATTTCACTACTATTATTAATCTGGGGGTCAAGAAAGGAGATAAAAGAATTCTACAAAAAAGAAAACAGAAAATTCACTTTTTTAGTGTTCTCTTTATTGGCTATCTCCTTTGTCACAATTACAATTATCGACTTCTTCTACAGGTATTTACTCCCTTTCACAATATTAGTGATGATACCATCTGCTAACCATTTATGGAGATTATTCAATAAATATTCTTATATAATTGTTACAGCGATAACCATTCTCTTAATTTCAATGCATTTTTACACAACACCGTATCAATTACAAACAGAAGAATTTACAGAGGATAATATGCAATATCTAGCCGTTACTAACCTATATAAAGAATCAGTAGATTACATAAATGAAAATCACCCTAATAAGACAACCGTTACCAGTTTTCACCCCTATTTTATATTTAAATATCCTTACTTAGGGTACACAAAAAAGCCTTTAAAAGTTGTATGGGCAGGAGATTTAAACAACAAGAATTTTGATTTGATATTTTTTAGCAACCTAGGAGGGACTCCTACTGGAGCTGAAGAATTAGAATTTATTCTAAACAAAAATAATATCAAATTAATCAAAGAATTTTCAGAAATTTCAAAAAACAACCATACATATTTTGTAAAAATTTACAAAATGAATCCAGACATTGTTGACTTAACAAGCAAATAATCTTTGGATTATGAGCTTGTAAGCCTCTATAAGACTTTTTAATCTATTTCTCTTTAGATTTTCCTCATTTTTGCTGCAATAATCAATTGATTATCAAGATCTGCTATAAAGCAGAGCTTGAAGAAGTCTCTCTTCTTAATCTTGATACCCATTCTTTTTTCATAATGTCTGCTGGGATTGCCAAGGAAAGCCCAGTAGCATAGATTCGTATTCAAAATTGCAGCAAAGCAATCGGAGACACTGTTAAGATTAGGAAGATTTAAATATGGATATAACTGCATTTTTTTTATGAGGATTTATGAGTACTTACTAGGTTTTCTTGATGAATCTGAAAAGGAACTGAAATCTGAGCTGGATCGAGTACAGGTGAGGATTGATGATCTAAAAGAAAAACTTAAGCATACTTCAGAGAAAGGCAAAATAGCATCCCTTTTCTCTCAAACCCCTGAAGATGTTGAGGCAGAGCTTGCAGAAGAAAGGGCTAAAAGGGAAGATGTACGTGGAAGGCTGGAAAAAGTAAAGAAACGTGAGAAGGCAAGGCGTAAGACTGCCAAAAGGATTGAAAAAAGACAGCAAGCCTTTTTTGCATGGCTCATAGACAATAAGTATAAGGTAGGTTTTTTCCTGCTTTTATTGGTTATAGTTGGGTTTATTCTATCCAGGGTTTATGTGGATAGCCAAACATATACATTTGAATGTTCAAATAAGAATCCTTGCACTGATTGTCTTGTTGCAGCAAGTTGCCTTGACATACAGGAGCAAGGACCTAATTCTTTTGCCTGGTTCAATGTGGAAAATAGGAATGATAAGCCTGGAAGATGCTATGCAATCTTTGAAATAGATGGAAAAATACAGAATAATACTCTAGGGATGATATATGCTGGGGAAGAAAAGACATTTAATTTTCCTGTTGATATCCCCTATGGAGAGAGTGATATAGTTTTGGATGTAGAATGCGACTGGCAATAATTCTTTTAGTTCTTCTGTTCACTGGATGTAATATGGACGAATCTTCAATTGAATCCAGTGAAAAAGAGATGGTTATTGAAAATGATGTAGAGCTTATAATAGATTATCAGGCAAACTACTCTGCTTTATTATCAGAATGTATAAATGAATCACCTCATCCAGAGGATGCTCAATGTATGGCTGGGATTGAAAAGAATTATACTTTGTGCAATCATTGGGATAATGAGTCTGATTATGACTACTGTCTTGATGAGGTGTCAGTTTTGCGGCTTTTAAAGGAGAATGTGTCTTGTAGTATTTTTGTTTATGAAAGCATGCAGAGATTTTGTGAGGCGTTGAAAGGGGATTCTTGTGAAAAGATAAAGGATGATGACTCTGTCTACAACCTATGTATTGCCCTTAAGAGAGATGATACTTCATTATTGGGTGAGGATGAAGATGTATATTGCTATTTTAATTTATTTGATGGAAAGGAGTGTAAAGGAGATTATCCTTATTATGAGGCATATAAAAATAAAAATTCATCTTTGTGTATAACTAATAAGAGTTTCGAATCATGTAAAAATTCTCTTAATAGAAGCTATGATCAAGCACTAAATCAATTTTATTCAGATGTTTTATCAGGGAATGCAAGCTGCTCAGAAATTCCAAGAATTGAGGAATGTGAGGAGTATGTCCAGCAAAAAAAGGATGAAAATTCAGTGTTCCAGGTGATGTTGAAAAGGAATGCTAGTGTTTGCCCAGATATTGTCAATGAATCACTTGCGTTGGCTTGTGAGAGTATAATAACTAGGAATGTTAGCTTGTGCACTTCACTTGATGAGAAGAGTAAATATCATTGCCTGGTAGCTTTAAAGGAATATGGTATCCGGGCTTGTGATAACCTGACCACGCCTTCTTTAAAGAAGAATTGTGAACTTTACTGATTCTTAAGCCTTTCCAGGACTCTTATAAGTTCTTTTCTTGTCTGATGCAGTTCCCATGCGCCAATCAATATTCCGATTGCTATCGGTACCTGGGTTATGATTATAGAGGTTGTTGTATCCATGATTTCACCTGATGGCTTTTAGTTGTTTTCGTATTCCACGCAAATACAATATACCAAATATGGTTAATATTATGTATGCAATGTGCGTGACTATCAGTGCAGTTGATATATCCATAAAAAAAGTTTATCTTTTTTGGTTTTTAAATATTTCTTTGTAGGCTTATAGCTCCTATTCCAGTTGTCAGCCAAAGGGTGAACAGGCGGGTAATAAGTACAAGGGAGATTGCATCAGTAGTCGACATTAACTGGGAGAACATTACAATTGAGCCTCCTTCAACTGCACCTATACCTCCTGGAAGAAGCGATATCACTCCTAAAATCAATGAAATCAGGTAAAACGAGAAAATAAGAGCTATTGGTGCCTGAATCCCCAGGGCTTCCTTTATGATGTAGAGTATTCCTGCCATGGATATATAGCTTAAAAGGGTATAGAATATTGCCTGAAAATGGTGTTGCATAAGTTTTTTTGCTGACTTGAATGATTGTGCCAGAGCTTTTAGAGGATGGAATCCAGTCTTTTTGTAAAGGTAATCTATTACTTTGATGTGGTATCTTGGATTCTGGATGGAGACAAGAAATAATACAACTACAGTCAATATAATGAAAGCTGCCGGAACATTTAATCTGAAAAGAACAGGGCTTGCAAGAATAAGGATGACCATAAGGTTGGTGATATTTGAGACAAAATGAACAGGTACAGAATCTGAGAGCCTGATATCTTGTTTTTTTAGCAGGTGGTATCTGATAAGTTCTCCTGTCTTTGATGGAAGGAAACCAAAAGCAAGACCAGAAAGAAAAATTCCAAGATGGTGCTTAACAGGCAATGATATCTTGAGTTCTTTCATATATAAAATCCAGCGAAGAAATTCAAAAAAAAGAGCAAGCAAGAGGAATAGAAGGGCAAGTAAAATATCTGTTGCTTTAATAAGGGATGCATGGTCTAGGATTGTCTTGAGGTCACCTACATAGATGAATCCTCCATAGACCACTATGGCAAATGCTATTGTAAGTATTTGCTTGAGCATTGTGCCAATTCCTCCATTGTTCCAAATTCTTTATAATGTCTTATAAATCTTTCAAATTGTTTTAGAAAAGGGTTTCCGCATCTTCTCGTTATGTAATGGGGCAATCCCTTTATTTTTGGAAGGCTGGTGAATTCCCAAGGGTGGATATATAGGATCATGTTCTTGTTAAGAACTGCTGCAGTATAGGGGAGAATGTTTCCAATGTTTCTCATCCAAACCCATGAAACAGGAAACCTGATTATAGGGATTACTGATACAGGGATCTCTATTATCTCCTGTTTTGAGATCTTAAGGGACATAGCCATATTATTATAATACCCTGGAACAAGGGCAGGGTGGTGTGAGCTGTCATAGAGGAAACCTAATCTTTTGAGGACAGGTTTCAGATGTGGATTGATCTTGAACCCCGGGCTTCTGAAACCCTTAATCTGGCTGAATTCAGAGAGTATTTTAATGCTCTTTTTGATCTCTCCTGTCAGTTCTTTTTTTGATAATCTGCTATGATCTTTATTTTCATAACCGTGAGAGGCTATCTCGTGCTTAGAGAGTCTTGGCATGAGGTCCTTGTTTTTTTCAGCCCAAAATCCTGTGGTAAAAAAGGTTGCTTTGATATTATTTTTGTCAAGAATCTCCAGGAGGTTGAGAAGGCCCTGCCTTGAGAAGTCAGTGTTCTTGTTGAATCTTGATTCAAGGCCGTAATCCTGTGGCAGAGTCCACTCTTCAAGGTCAAAGGTGAGGTACATAGGCCTTTGTAAAAAGATAAGATATAAAAAATCCCCTGTTTTGTTATAATCTGATGAAGCGTGATTGGTTGGTTGTGTTGGGACTTTCCTTGCTGTTTTACTTAGTATTCTACCATCCTGTTTTTGTACCAGGTGTATCCCATGTTGATACAAAAGTTTTTGCAAACGTGTTGATTGCAAAAGACCTTGGAATAGATGGATTATCTGAGAATGTTCCTTTGGGGTATTTTTGGCTAATAAATCTCCTTCCATTCTCTTTTATCACATTCAGTAAGTTCATTCCTCTTCTTTTCATGGGCTTGAGTTCTTTTTTGTTATTCATGCTGTTTAATCGCATGAGGGGTAGAAGGTTTGCTTATATCGGATTGATAATTTTCCTTTTTTTGGCTAATTCCCTTGAGATATTCCAGGGAGCAACTCATCGTGGCTTAGTATTCCCCTTATTGTTCTTGTATATTATCTTCTTTTCTAACAGAATAGTACGGTTGGGGCTCTCTATACTTTCACTTTTCATTTATCCTACGCTTGTGAGTGTGCTTTTGCTTCATCAGATGATATATCTTTTCTTTGAGAAAAAAAGGAAGAAAAGCATGATTGTGGTTTTAGTGCTTACTATTGTTGTAGGCTCTTTTGTTTTGGTTGAGAGTGGGGGTTACGAGTATGTAAATTATAACCAGGCTGATAGAATGGTTGAGTTCACGCCAGAAGGTATGGCTCCTTTCTTCTATACTGAGAAGAGTTTCACTCAAAGGTTCCTGAATTATATGAATCCTTTATTTATTGCTGAAACTCTTCTGGACAAGGAATATTATGATGGGTATAGTACGCTTTTTGATGTTGATAGCCTGTATTCGGGATTATGGTTACTTTCTCTTATAGTGTTGTTTTTTGTTTTCCTCTTTTTTAGTAAGGATAGGATAGATTATTCTCTCATGGCATTGGGATTTAGTGGGGTGCTCCTTTATTTTGTTGCACATATATCATTTTATCTCTTTCATTTGGGTGTTATGTTCTTTCCTGCAAGTTATACAAAGTTTGTTCTACCTTTTTTTCTCATATATGCAGGCACTCGTGTGTTGGCTTATCTTAGATTTCCTTTAGTATTGATTGTGATACCAATTGTTCTTTTTCCTTATCAGGGATTTGATTTTGATGATCCTTGTCCTGAAATCGGAGGATTTAATGGGACATTACTGGTGCATCCGAAAGATTCTGAATGCCTTCCACATTACGGTCAATATAGCCTCATGATTGAGGCAGGATATCCGTTTTATATCGGTAAGTATAAAGCCATTCGTGAGAAGATATATGATAATATCGATGATTATTATGGCAGTTGTGAGGGATATAAGCTGAATAATGATTATTATTACAGTGAAGAATATCTAAAAAATCCGGATTTGCCTGAGCCTTTTGCTTCCTATGTTGCAAATAAGACTGCCCTTTACGATAAGGCAAATCACTCTTATTCTATCGTTGAGTGCGTTTCCGAATGATGGGTTTGATGGTGATATGATATAATATGACAAAACCTAAATAGATCTTGAGGAAAAAATCTTTCAGGTCATGAGATTTCATCAGGTTTTTAATCCCAGCGATGGGGCTTAGATAAAAGTAACGGTATGCTTTTTTTTGTATCGCTTTCATGTCTTTCAGGTTTATCTTGTCAGGGATATAAAATGGAATCTTGTTCCCTTCTGCAACTTTTTTCCAGATATCAGAGGAGACCTTTCCTTCTTTTAGGGCAAGTTCATAAAGGCGTGAACCTGGAAGTATTGCAATTATGACAAACTGGATGTAGTCTGCTCTAAGTTCCTTTGCTAGTTTTAGGGATAGTCGTATATCCTTGGCTGTTTCTCCAGGATGGCCAAGGGAAAAGAAAAGGACTGTATGTATCTTATTCCTCTTTGTCAGGTCAACTACCTTTTTTATCTGTTGATAAGTGAAGGGTTTTCCAATAATCTTTCTTATCTTGTATGAGCCTGATTCGATTCCATAACGGATATTGTCACACCCTGCTTTTTTCATAATCCTCAAGGTCTCTTCGTCTACTAGTTCAATCCTTGTGGCGCATCCCCATGAGAAATGTAGGCCTTCATCTATTATATGGTTACAGAGTTCAATGGTTCGATTTTTATCTAAAGTAAACAGGTCATCCTGGAAATCAATGTATGTGTAACCTGTGGATACAAGCATTCGCAATTCCTGCATAATGTTTTCTATACTTCTTTTCCTGTATTTTTTCTTGTCAGGAAGAGCACAGTAGATGCAGTCATAGATACAACCCCTTGTTGTTATGATGGTTGTAAATTTTCCCGAATGTAATGAGAAAAAGTATTTGTCCTCTGGTAATAGATCCCTTGCCGGAAAAGGAAGGGAGTCCAGGTTTTCTATATGTGCTCTTTTTACGTCATATCTCTTTTTAGTTATGAGTCCTGCTACATGGATCTTTTTCTTGTTGATTATCCTCTGGCATAGCTTGGGAAATGATTCTTCTGCTTCACCCTTTATACCATAATCTGCGGGAATATGGGTGATGATTGACGGGTCGTAGGTTACATGAGGTCCTCCTATCACAAGCTTTGCCTTAGTATGTTTTTTTAGTTCAGTTATCATTTCTTTTGTGGAATGCAAGGAAAAGGTGGTAACAGAGATACCAATGACTTTTGGATTCTGTTTAAGTGTGAGTGAAACTGTCTCTTTTATGTCAAGTTTTGAGCCTACAGAATCGATTATGCAGGCATCTTTAAGATTGGCCGCAATATAAGCTATTCCCAGTGGAGGATAGCAATATGTCTGGTGTTCTTTCGTGTTTCCGTAATCTGTATCTTCATGAAGGGTGTCAAAAAGGTTAAAGGGAGGGTTTATAAGGACAATATCCATAAGAGGATAGTTCCTGGATTTTTTATATACTTTTTGAAAAGGTATAAAAATGTAGGTCTATCCTTAGTTATCATGCAGGTTGTATTGATCTTTCCTAAAAGCCCCCAAGGTTCGGTTCCTGTTGAAATGCCAAGTCCAGGGCTTGCGTACATTAAATCATTTCTCCAGTCTAAAGGTGTTGCAGTAAAAGTTGTTGATCTAACATTTCCTGAGCCTGGCCTTGATTCTATAGTTGAAAAAGCAGATTATGTGGGTATTTATGTCAATGAGAGTGTGCACGAAGCTGCACTGGAGCTCGCCCGGCGTTATTCTGGAAAGATATGTGTTGCTGGTGGACCATATTCTGCCGTTGGCTGGAAAGATCTTTTAGAAGACTTCCAGTATGTTGTGGTGGGAGAAGGGGAAACTGCTTTTTATGAACTGGTCATAGGTAAAAATCCTGCTTCTATAAAAGGCCTTGCCTATAAGGATTCAGTTGTGCGATACAAGAAAGGTGGGAAAGAAGATCTTGAAAGGTTACCTTTCCCGGATTATGAAGGGCTGCCTCTTGAAAAATACCGTTTCCTGCGAAAAAACAGGCGATTTCTTCCGATCATCACATCAAGAGGGTGTTCTTATGATTGCTTGTTTTGTTCAGTCAAAACTTCCCTTGGTAAATGGAGGGGACGAGGGTCTGAATCTATTGTTGAGGAGATAGAATATCAGAAAAGGGTTTATGATGTCAATGAGTTTGCGATAATGGATGATAACCTTACCTATGACCTGGAGAGATTCGAGAAATTGCTTGATCTTATTATCTCAAGGGGTATTGATATAAGTTGGCAATGTCCAAATGGCATATCACCAGTGGGTCTCAATCGAAGGCTTGTAAGAAAGATGAGACAGGCAGGGTGTTGGGCAGTAGCCTTTGCTCCAGAGATAGGTTCAGAGAAAAAACGTTCCTCAGAGCTTGGTAAACCTGTCAAGAACTCTACCTTTGTTAGGGTTACCAGACTTTGCAATGAGGCAGGCATATTTACTATAGGCTTCTTTATTATAGGCTTTCCCTGGGAATCGCGTAAAGATATTCGGGATACACAAAGGTTCATAAAAAAAATGGATTGTGATATGCCTCAGATAAAGAATCTTGTGCCTTTTAAGGCAAGCAGGCTTGGGAATGATGGAAAAGAGGTCTCAAAAAGTTTTAATGATATGAAATTTATCATGGATACAGATCATCTTACAACAGATGAATTGAGCTCGTTATTCAAGAAGATGTATCTTCGTATATATACACCTAGTCGTACAGTGCGGATACTCTGGAAGCTTTATAAGAACTCGGCGTATTATGGCATAAGATATTATCTAACCAGTATTTTCAGTTTCCTCAGGAAGTTCTAGAACTTTTCTCAGCTTGTATTCAGCAATAGGATTATAGAGATACATGAATATCTGGATTAGAGGGTTCAGTTGGATGTGATGCTTTTTATTGAGAAAATAAGAATTCCTGTATATCATCCCAAGGAGTTTTTTTCGTTTTTTGCTTATCCAGGGAAGGTTAATGTATCCTGTGGAGATGGAATTCCATCCTTTAAGGTTTGTAGGGGTCTTATATCCTTCTTTTACGGCGTAGTTAAACATATCTGTGTAAGGGGTAAGAAGAAGGACATTTATCAGGCTGAGATAGATGTTCTTGTTATCCTTTTTTAGCCTGAATACAAGGGAGATGGTTTTTTTGATATCTGTAAGGCTTTCATCTGGAAAACCAACCATGAAATTGTAACGCAGGGCAATATTGAATTTTTGCATTCTTTTGTTGAGTTTTATAACATGGTGTATGTTGAGTTTACGGTTACAGGAATCAAGAATCTTTTGGGAGCCTGAATCAACACCACAGTAGATTAATTTACAGCTTTTGTCAATCTCTTCTAGTTCGTCATCATTAAATTTCATTAGTTCTTCAACATGTCCTCCTTCTGTAGACCATTTAAGTCCTTTTTTAGTAAGGAATTTACTGATCTCTAATGCGCGTTGCTTGTCAATGAAGAAATTAGAGTCTACAAAGTGAATCTGTTCTATTTGTGGGCATTGTTTTACAGCCTTATTTATCTCTTTGATTACCACTTCCGGGGATTTCATCCTCCATTTGCATCCAGAGAAAGGTTTGTTATAGCAATATTTGCAGCTATTGATGCAACCACGTGAGCTCTCGTAAAATAGTTTTTTCCTTCCATCTTCAAGAGGAAGATATTCTTTAATATCTATAAGCTGTAATGATGGAGAGAACTTATTCATGTCTACTGGTTGCCTTTCTTCATTTTTGATTATCTTATTATTTTCCTTGAACCAACATCCTTTAACTCCATGAAGGCTCTTTTTTTGTGATAATCTTTTTACGATCTCAAGAAAAGTTATCTCACCATCCCCTCTGACTATAATATCCACAAATTTCTCTTTAAGGACAGTTTCAGGTAGAAGAGTTGCTGTCACTCCTCCCCAGATGGTTGGCACATCAGATATAGATTTTGCATATTGACAGATGTCCATGCCGGGTTTTATGCTAGTTGATATGAAACCCGTGGTTGCAATACATAATGTTTCCGGTTCAATAGCTTTCCTGAGTTTTCTTTTCCAACCTAGTTTTCTCTGGTCAATAAAAGCTACACTGAATTCTTTTGAAACTTCTGATACTGCTGATAGCAAAGCCAGAGGAGGAGTTAAATCCGAACGAGCAAAATCCCATGTCCCGATCCGTGGTTGTACTAGTATTACTTGCGCCATTTTTCCAGATAAATCTTCCCGAAATTCAATGCAGTATTTGTGATTGCAGGAATCTTTCTCAACCCGCAGGTCTTTATTATTCTTTTGATTCTGTCAACCTTTCTTGTGAGATAAAACTCTTTGTAGGCTTGTTCTTGCCATTTTTCCAGATCAAGGTCACTTATGATGTTTGATGAATATTCATATTTCTCCCATCTTTCTTTTTTATCATGTAATTTGTACAGTTCTGAACCAGGGAAGGGAGTTGCGATATAGAACATGGCAAAGTCCAGGGGCAATTCTTTAGAAAAGTTTAAAGTTGCCCTTAGTGTTTTTTCTGTTTCTCCTGGAAGACCTAATATGAAATGGCCTAGTATCAAAATTCCTGCGTTACGTATTACTCTTACTGATTTTCTTATTTGTTTGAGATTTGTTCCCTTTTTCGCCATATCCAATATATCCTGGTTGCCTGATTCAATACCTAAACTGATAAGCCAGAATCCTGCAGATTTCATCACTCTTGCCGTCTTTTCATCGATTGTGTCAACACGACTATTAGCGCAAAAACCCATATTAATCTTCCCTTCAATTATCTTTTGACATAGCTCTCTGGTCCATTTCTTATCCATGGTGAATGTATCTGACATGAAAATGATGTTATTTATCCCTAAACTCTTGATATACTTGATTTCCTTTATTACTGAATCTACAGTCCTTTTCTGTATTATTGGAGAGAAATACCTGGCGGTACAAAAGGTGCATTCGAATGGGCAGCCGATTGATGCCTGAAGAAGGAGAAAGGGTTCTCTTTTCAGGGGTAAGATATATTCTTTTGTATTTATCATGTCCCAGGCAGGTAGGGGAAGATCTTCAAGAGATGGCTTCTTTTTGTTTATAATGCTATAGGCATATTCAAGTGGGTCCTTTATATGAATAAAATGTTCATGCCTGAAAAAAGAGGCATGTATACCGAATACTACTATTTTTGTCTTATTTTTCTTTTGCAGTTTTTCTGCAAAAGCCATATCTTTTTCGTAGGTGGGTGTTGTAGTATTAACGAATACAATAGAGGGCTTGTCATGTGGGTATCTTTCTAATATTTCCTTTTCTGTCAATGATTTCAGGGTGCCATCCAAAATTCTTATTTTGTAATTGTCTCGTAAGATGGATGCGATATATGCAAGGGTGAGGGGGGGATAATTTGTCTGATAGAAATCAGATTTTTGCTGACATCTTCCCTCTTTGAAAAGTGATTCAGAAGGTGGATTAAGGCACCAGACAGTTTCCATTTTAAGACTAGTATACGTCAAAAGACACTCCTGTTATTTTATTTTTAAGATTTTGGACGATTCTTAAATCTTTTGTTTCAGCAATCTTATCAATAATCAGTAGTTGTTTCCTGAGGATCCATGGGTGGAAGAGGAAAACACCTCCATCTTTTTTTTTCCATTCTTTCATTAGCTTATCAAAACTATATGACTTGACACAGATACCATACCAGTCATTTGGTTTCACAATCGGTATCTGATGCAATATATTTGTTTCTTTTTTACCTCCCTCTTGTGATGATATATATTTAAAGCCGTGTTTATATGCAATCTTTTCAAGGTATTTGTTCGTAGATAGAAATGGAGGTCTGAATCCTATAGGATCTAAACCATGGTTTTTAAAGGAGATTGCAGCTTTCTGGAACTCTTTCTCGGTATCTTTATTTGATAATCTTTCGTATAGAATATGGTCGTAGCCATGGCTTGCAATCTCATGCCCTTCTTTTTTACATCTGTCGACTATTTTTTTATGCCTGGCTAAGTTTTTTGCGCTGAAAAAAAAGGTGAATCTGTATCCATTATCTTTTGCAAAATTGAGAATCTCAGCTAGATATCTGTTTTGAAAGGCTAAGCGATGCAGGGCGAACAGGTCTTGCAATACTACTTTTGCTCCAAATTGTGACTCATACCGTATGAAGTCTTTGAATTCCCCCATCTTATAAATAAAAAGGTCAAAATTTAAATAAGTTCTGTCTACCTTTGAGATCATGGTAAATATCCTGTTTATCAATCCTGCCATAAGAGGAGATTACAATACCTTACATCTGGGGATTGCATCTACCGCCTCTTATATAAATGAGAAAAGCAGTCATTCTGCACAGATTGCAGACCTTGCATTCCGGCGTCATGCATGGAGGAAGTATCTGAAGCAACGGCTTAAGGATATTGATGTGGTTGCAGTCTATCTTTCTACCCCTATGCTTCGTTATGCCAGACGTGTAATGAGATTTGTCAAGGCACAAGGCATTCCTGTCATAGCGGGAGGCCATCATGCAATCATCTGTCCGGATGAAACCGTAGAATATCCTGAGGTGGATTTCCTTGTTTTGGGAGAGGGTGAGGAGACTACTTGTGAACTTCTAGATTCTTTTGGAGGAGAAGTGGAAGGTATTAAAGGATTATGGACAAAGAATGTGAAAAATCCACAACGAAAACCAATCTGTGATCTAGATGAGCTTCCTCCAATTGACTGGGAGTTGTATAATGACCTTGACAAGCAATTGTATTTTTTTGAGTATCTGCCTTTGATAGGTAACAGGGGGTGCACATATGGATGTACTTTTTGTTCTGTCAATCCTCTCCGGGAGCGCCTGGCAGATGGCAAAAACAATCTGTATTATCGGGAAAAAAGTCCAGAGCTGGTTGTTTCTGAAGCAAAAATGCTTTGGGAAAAGTACGGTAATGCTATGAAGTTTATCCGTTTTACTGAACCTATATTTACGACAAATATTGAATGGGTACGTGAATTTGTTAAGGAATACAAAAAAGCAGGTCTGACAGGGAAACCTTTCTCTGTGTATTCGATGCCTAATGAGTTTGATGAAGAGCGTGCAAGGCTCCTCTCTGGAATTGGATGTAAAGTGGTACGTACAGGTATTGAATCTGCAGACTATTCTATTCGAAAGAATATATTTGAGAAGGATACTACAATGAAAGATATCAGGACTGTTGTATCACTGTGTAAAAAGTATAGGATAGAGGTTCTTGCTTATTTTATATACGGTGCTCCTGGAGAGACAAAGAAAACACTTTCGAAAACTTTCAGGCTTATCAGGCACCTTGATGTGGAGCTACCAACAGTACTTATCTTTAAACCTCTTCCAGAGACAAAGATTCTAAAAAAGATTAAGGAGCAGGGTTGTGTTGTTGATGAGAAAAGAATGCGAAAGGTCGATAACTTCTATGATGTTGCTGTACTACGTTCAAAGAACCTTTCGGTATATTACGTGCAGATGTATCAGGCTATCACTTATCTGTATGTTGGTGTGAGGAGGCTTTTTGGTGAGATAAGATATAGGGGTCTTGCATTTTTCTCTGAGGCTTTGCCTTTTCTTATGAAAGGGATAAGGGCACGAATGCCTTTTGTTGTTGTTGTCAGGTCATATCTTTCCAGAAGGAGGGTGTCATGAAAGTTCTTCTATTGGTTCCACCAGGTAATATGGTGAGGGATACCTTCTATGGCTGCTGGCATGAGCCAAAATTCATATCCTATAATTGGCCGCCTTTGCATTATTACCAATTGGCAGCCATCCTTTCAGGGTTTGATGTCAAGGTGATTGATAGTTCCAAGGAAAAAAATGCGCTTCATTTAATAAGAGATTTTAATCCTGATTTTATTATTGTCAATACCAGCCTTGCAACGCTTTCAACTGATTTATCCTATATCGACTCTCTTGCATTGCAGACAAAGATAATATTTTATGGAGTTGATCCAACCCTTTATCCAGAAAAGTTCATGGACCATGCTATTGTCATAAGGGGTGAACCGGAAGAGGTTCTCGGTAAGGTTATTGAAGGAAAAAGTCCTTCAGGTGTGTGTAAAAGAAAGATTTCGCAAAAGATACTCATTGCAGATTATACCAAACTTCCTTTTCCTAAAAGAGGGGAATATAGATATTTCTCGCCACTTGCGAGGAGATTACCATTCACGACAATCAATGTAAGCAGGGGGTGTTTGCATAGATGCTCTTTTTGTTCAGTACCTAAGATCTATAATGGGAAGATTTATTATCGTCCAATTTCAACTGTTGAGATGGAACTTGATTACCTTCATCGCTCAGGCTATAAAGAGCTAATGTTCAGGGATGCAGATTTATGTGCTGATAAGGAATATCTGTCTGAACTCTGCAAAGTAATGCAAAAATATAAATTTAGCTGGATATGCAATGCCAGGATTGATAGTGTTGATGATAGGCTTCTTCATGTCATGAAGCGGGCAGGATGTCATCTTATCAAGTTTGGTGTGGAAACCTATTCTGATAAGGCTCTTGGAAAGATTGGTAAAGGTATAACAACCAGACAGGTAAGAGAGGTTTTTTCCTCTTGTCATAAAATTGGTATTGAGCCATTTGCACATTTTATGCTTGGACTTACTGACAATGTGAAACAGGAAGTTGATGAGATTATTACTTTTGCGGATTCACTTAACTTGAAAACACTCTCTTTCGATATTCTTGATCATGATTCTTCATTGGAAAATCTTCATAATTATGCTTTCCGGAGTTTTTATTTGAGACCAAAGGTGATTCTGTCCCATTTATTAAGTGTGAGGACCCCTTCTGAATTCTATGTAAAATTCAGATCTACTATTGAACTGTGGAAACGTCTATTGTAGTATGTGCATAGCATCTTTAAAACTCTCGAGGGATAACTGGAAGGAACTGTGTCCTCCGATGGAGTTGAGTTTGCTAAAGAAACCTTAAATTCGCTTAGGCGAATTAGCCCTCGCGACGCTCTTTGATAATTATTATTTGATTGAGTTTTGACCTCAGGATGCTAGGTACACACTTTTTGCAAAAAACTATAAAAATGCATATATCTTACCTTTTGGAATGAATTGTCTTTTTTTACGGGTATCCCATAGTGTTAAGAGTAGACATCCCAGAACTGCAGATGCGCCACTTTCTATTGCTTATGCTCAGGAACTATTGGCTGAGCAAGGTCACCTTTCTTATCTTCTTAACAGTGAAGTGGAATCCATTACACTCACTCGAATCAAAAGCTTTGTAAGGAGAGTAAGGCCTGAAATAATCTTTATCGAGGTAAAAAGCCAAGGTGCATATTATTCTTTGCGTATTGCTGAGCAGTTTTCTGACTGCTTCATTGTGATGATTGGAGGGCACCCTACGGTGGATCCGGAATTCTATTTGTATGAAGGTTCTCCTGTAAATCTTTGTATCAGGGAGGAATTCGAATATACAGTAAGAGATGTTGTTATTGCCTTTGAAACCAATAGGACTTTCTCATCTATAGATGGAATCAGCTATTACGACAAGAGCATTGTCCATACGAAAAGACGACAGCTTATAAAAGATCTGGAAAAGTTGCCTTTTACTGCACAACGATTTAACATGAAAAAACCGTATTATTCATACTTCCCAATCAAAGGAGTGCGGAAAAAATGGGGTTTTTTGCTAAGTTCACGTGGCTGTCAATACAATTGCGCCTTTTGTTCCCCTTCTTCTCGTGTTTCTTATGGGCAAAAAATACGGCTTCGTTCTCCAGAGAATGTTGTGGATGAAATCGAATATCTTGTGGCTCATGGTGTCAATTCAATATATTTCGTGGATGATAACTTTCTTTGTATCCCCTCGCATGTTGAAGGGGTTTGTAAAGAGATGATCAGGCGTGATGTGAGAGTGAATTGGGCAGCACAGGTGAGGGTTGATACAATCAATAAAAAACTTTTGAATTTGATGGAAAAAGCGGGTTGTAGTACTTTATGCGTGGGTGTGGAATCAGGTTCGGAGCGAATTCTTAAACTTTTGAATAAAGGTATTTCACGACAGGATTTATTTGATGGATTAAAGCTTATCAAAAAAACATCAATTACATTGGTAGCTTTCATTATGGTAGGAAATCCCACAGAATCTTATGAAGAGGTTCAAGAGACACTTTTTTTTTGCAAAGCTGTGAGACCTGACTTGATACAAGTACATTATTTTACACCTTACCCGGGCACATCTTTTACCCAGCATGTATTAGGGGTTTCCCATTACGATTCATCTTGTAACCTGAGTGATATGAATGATCTGCAAGGATTACAATCCTTCATCTATCGTTCATATTATCTGGATCCTGGTTTTATTGGTCGTTATCTTTTAAGAAGAAAAACGAATATTCTGGGTGATATTAACCTTATTGTTAAGGGGTTAGGGGTTTTGCGATGATTCCCAGGCAACGAATTTCTTTTTATAAAGGCTATCTAAAGGATGTTTTTACCTCTGAGAAATGGATTGGTTCTTTTGAGGAAGCGTTTGGAAATTATTTTGGAAGGGAAGCTGTTTTCATGTCTTCAGGAAGGATGGCTCTCTATCATATCCTCCAGGAATTGAATCTTCAAAAGAAAGATGAGGTGATTGTTCCTGCTTATACGTTTTATGCCGTTCCGGCAGTTGTTACACACTTTTGTAAACCTGTTTTTGTTGACATAGATCAGCGTTTCGGGTTGGATGTGTATAAACTTGAGGAGGCAATCACAAAGAATACTAAATGCATAATTGCCACTCATTTGTTTGGTATTCCTTGTGATATACGGGAAATCATGCGTGTGGCAAAGAAGCATAATCTTACTGTCATTGAAGATTGTGCGCAGGCCCTTGGTGCTACGGTTGAAGATAATAAAGTGGGTACCTTTGGTGATTTTGCTTTCTTTAGTTTTTCAGAGACCAAGCTTATAAAAACCTTTGGTGGAAGTATGGTTCTTACTTCTAAAGAGAAAGCACAACGAATGCGTGAGAAATTGAGACGTCTTCCTCGGAAAAAAATTCTAAAAGATGTTCTTATTACCTCTATTTCAGCATTTTTTACGAGACCTGTTCCTTTTACCTTGTTTGTGTACCCTCTTCTTCTTTTTTTCTCTCTTTTTACTGATAGGGATGTTTTGTATGATTTGATGAGAGAGAAGCATATGTTTGGATCAATACACCTTTCACGGCCGCATGAAGGACAAGCAAAGATGGGTCTAAAACAATTGCGCCAGATTGATCAGGTGTTGGAAAGACATAAAGCGAGAATGCGTCCGTATGACAATCGCTTGGCTAATCCTGACGTTCCTGGACAGACCTTTCAACAGGCGGTGATCCTCGTATCAGATAGGGATAATTTTGCGCGCAAGTTACTTTGGAAAGGGATTGATGTCCAGCGGGAAAGTTGTCATGCTATTCCCTATATGCCTATGTTCAAAGCGTATCGGGGGAATTTTCCGGTTGCTCTGGATGTATCACAGAAGATAATCCATTTGCCTGTTTATTTTGATTCTACCAAGAAAGAACTGGACTATATCTTTCGTAGATTGCCATAAAGCTTGAGTTCGTTTACTATGGTTGGAAGGTTTCTTATATTCTCTCTTATTGAGAATCTTTTCATAGGTTCACTGTGGCAGTTCGAATAGCATCTGGAGCAATCCTTAAGTTCCTTCCGGATCTGTGTGAATCGATTTCCCAGCCATATATCGGAAAGCTTTTCTTTGTTTATGTTGCCGGCTACTTTCTCGCTTTCAAAGCATGGATAGACGTTTCCTTTATGATCAATCTCCATTGCAAGCTTTCCCCTTTGGCATACTGGTCTTTTTCCAGCAAGAAAGTCAGGATAATCTGAAAAGAATGGATCTTTTGGAAGCTTTGCTTTTTTGAATGATTTCTCTATCCTACCAATCTCTTGTTTCAAGAGGGATCTATCTTTATTTGTAAAAAAAAGGTGTCTTTCCTGCATATGGTGGATATTAAGTGGATATACTTCCAGTATTGGCATCAGGTGGACAGCATTTGCATTGAGTGTTCTGAAGAATCGTACGCTTTCTGGAATTAGGTGGATATTTTTTTTTGAAACTACAGTATTGATGATTATATTTAGGTTTTCCTTTTTTGCATCTTTTATCGCTCTGATTGCTTTTTCAAAGGTTCCCTTTTTTCCTCTTAGTTCGTCATGTACCGAGGGGATGTGGCTATCCAAGGATACAGTCACCGAACGTAATCCTTGGTTTTTCAGGTTCCTTATGAGTGGTTGTTTCAGGTGTGTGCCGTTTGTTGTAAAGGAAATCTCAAGATTGTTTCTTTTGGCTCTCTCTATTATAAGTGGCAGATCTTTTCTGAGGGTAACTTCTCCTCCGCATAAGTGTATTAGTATGGATTCTTTGCATTGGTCTAAGACTCCTTTGATGGTTTCAAATGACATCTCTTCTGATTGGGTTCGCCAGATGTCACAGGATTTACATCGAAGATTGCAATTCCTTGTTATCTCAAGGAAAACAATGAGGGGAAATGATGCAGGCTTCCCCTTCTTAAGATTCAAATAAGTTTCAAGATATTTTTTAATCATTTTCTTACGACAAAATTTTCAATGGCTAGTATATCAATACCGCTTTTCTTGAAGGCTCTGAGGGCATCCTTAGGAGTGCAAACGATCGGTTCGCCATGCAGGTTGAAACTAGTGTTTATGATTGAAGGAATCCCTGTTCCTTTGTAAAACTCTTCTATAATTTTGTAGAAACCAGGATTGTCTGACTTTTTCAGAATCTGAGGTCTTGCGGTTCCATCAATATGTACTGCACCCGGTGCTGTATTTGTCATGAATTCTGTACATGTGAAGCTATTGGTCATGTAGGCTGCTGATGTGCTCTTATGTGTGTGAAGATAGCATCTTTTGCTTTCTTTTGCAAGTGTTGTAGGAGAAAAAGGCATGAATTTCTCTCGTTTCAGTTTTTTGTTTAGAATTTTCTTGATATGATTTTGTGAGGGATTTGCAAGAATTGATCTGTTTCCAAGTGCTCTTGGTCCTACTTCCATCCTGCCTGCAAATCGTGCCACTATTCTTTTGTTCTGTAGTTCTTTTGCAATGTAGTTTTCAATATCCTTCACATACTTGTATCTAAATCCCTGCAGTTGTAATGTCTTTTCAATCACGTTGCTTTCATATTCAGTACCTAAATAAGGGTTGAAAGATGCCTTTGCTTCAAGATGTGCAAGGATTGCGGTCATGGGCAGACCTCCGTCGCCCATGTGAGGAAAGACATAGGTGGACTTTACCTCAGGCATTTCAGTGATTACTTGGTTGAGTCTTATGTTTGCAAATAATCCACCAGAGAGTACAATATTATGTAGGCCGGTTTTTTTGATGGCGGTTCTTATTAGGATTTGTATTTGTTTTTCAATATTCACCTGAAGCCATGCAGCCAGATCTTCTTTTTTGTATCTTCCGATGCTTTTTAGGAACTTTCGATTATGATACGGTTTACTTTCTATGCTACCTTCTTTTATTGTAAATGGAAATGGTATCTTGATTTTTGTGGCATCCCCATATGATGCAAGTCCAAGTATTTTTCCTTCGTCAAAATCTGGTCTGAAGCCTAAGGTTTTTGTTATGAATGAGAAGAATAAGCCATAGGAATGTTTGGTTCCGATGGATTGGATTCTTTCTATTGTCTTATTACATTTGTTGATTGTCAATGATAACCCGTCACCGCATGCATCTGCTGTGATACATAACGCCTTTTTGTATGGTGATGTATAATAGGCACCAGCGTGGGCAGCATGGTGTTCTATCAACCTCACTTGATTTCCTGCTTCTTTCTCTAGTTTGGCCTGTACAATGGGTTTAGTAATTCTGGAGATCAATGAAGTGCTTTTGATGCTTTGTAATTTGAATTTGTAGACACTTATGTCGTGGAATCTGTTTTCTTTTTGGAGATTTCGGTAGAGTCGGCTATAGAATGGAGGTGTCTGGATTCCACCAATGATTGTTGTTGCGGGTGTTTTGATCATATTCAGTACCTGGTGGGGAAATCCTCCTTGTTTCTTTTTGCGTGATATCCGCTCTTCGTTCATGGCGAAGGTAAATTTACCTTTTTCAAATAGGCATGCTCCACAGTCAATATGGCTATCAGCCAATCCAATCAATTTTGATTTTGTCATGGTGTCCTTCCCTTATCCACTGTCTTGATATTGGGGTATCTTTTTTTGAATCTGAGCAATGCAAAAAGTATCTCAGGAACATCCTTTATGAGTTTGAGCGTTGAAGGGCTTTTTTCTTGCCAGATTACTGGCACTTCCTTTATGGAATATGATTGTTTTGTTGCTTCAAGAAGTATCTCAATATCCCATGCCCACCTTTCGCTTCTGACAGTTCTGTTCAATTTCTTTAGTATCTTGGTTTTGAATCCTTTGATACCCATCTGTGTATCGGTAATCTCCACTAGTGGAAACATGAGGGAAAATAGTCTTTTGTACTGATTACCCAATATATTTCTGTGCATCTTTCTTTTTATAATAGATCCCTTGATATAACGGGAAGGCTTGGCAATATCATATACATCAAGCAGCTCTGCGATGTGAGTCAGTACTGAGAGATCTGTATCCCTTGGGATGTCTGCATCCATAAAAATTGTTTTTTCAAACTGTGCCGTCTTGCTTGCTTTCTTTATAGCGTGCCCTCTTCCCCGGTTTCTCGTTCCTAAGATCGTCCTGATTTTCCCATTTTCAAGAGATTTGATTATTCTCTTGTTTCGTGAGTCTGACCCATCATCTGAAATGATAATCTCGTAATCCTTCTGTGTGCGGGATATAAAATCCTCCAGGATACTAATATTCTCTATTAACATTTCTCCTTCATTGTATGCAGGTATTATCAATGATATCATTTGCAGTAATACAATCTCTTTGTCTTTTGTTCACATCTATTTAGATAATTTTTCATTGAATTATTCAAAAATAATGTGTCTTCAGTATCTATGTGGTATATGACCCAAGTTTTATTTTTAACGATTTTCTCCAGGTCTCCCAACTCTTCCATGTGATAGCTTTGGTGGGGAAGATCTGTATAGTATTCTATTGCAAAGGCATAGAACCCATCTGTTATTATAGTTTCGTTTTGATATTCTTCTTCCAATATGCTAAGCTCTGGATAGTCATTGTGTGCTTGTATCTCCTGTAGACTTCCCAATGAGGATATAATGATTATTGCTAGGAGAAACACATATTTTCCTTTTATCCTTGAAATCCATTGTAATGTATATGTTATAAATAAAGGTAACAAAAATAAGAGTTGGTAATGTTGGACATTGATGAAAATTCCTAATATGAGAAAGATCAGTGGTACAACCAAAAAGGTGTAATGCGCAACAAAGCTTTTTTCTTCCCGTAACTTTGTCAGATATATGGTATAGCTTATCAAGAGGAGCATGACACCATACCATTCAAGATCATCTACTATGTATGTGTAAAAATTTTCAATTATACTTCTTTTCTCTGGCCGTATCATGTCATGATATGGTTCATCGAAGGGGAAGTCATAGGGTCCGTTTTGTATTACTAGGTATGCTTGGGGTATTAGGGTTAGTACTGCAATCCCTGTTATTACTGTTATCCTCAAAAATTCTTTTCTTTTGATGAGAGAATTTAGGTATAAGCCACCAATGATAAAGAAACCATAAAAATGAGTCTGAATGAGAAGAATCATGCTCATTGTTAGCAAAATGTTTCTTCTGTTATGGTATAGATAGATTGTTAGAATGGTTAGGAAGATGAATAATGCATATTTGTCAACCAATCTGCTTATCTCTATTATCGGTGGGGATATGGCAAATAGTAAAGGTACGATAAGTTTTCTTGTGAGAAGGTAGAGTGTAATGATTGAGCCAATGCTAAACATTATAGATGGTAGCCTTGTCTTTATAGGGCCTGTATCAAACAATTCATTCCATATATGTAAGATTGCATAGGATAAAGGTGGATGGGGGGTTCCTGTCCTTATGAAAGAACTATTGAATTCCCTTTGCGCAGTGTGGATTTCACTTAATTCATCAGTACTGAAAGGATTTGAGGTTAGTCCATCTACAGTAAGCGCAAAGAATAATATACATATTCCAATAAGGCTAATATTGTATTTCATTTTCTATACAATTTAGAGAATCAATGATATATTCTATTTTATCATTGTTCAGATAGTAATCTATTGGTATGTTAAATTCCCTTTCTTCTGCTTTTTCAGCATTCTTGCATGGCCTATAGAATATCCTAAACATCTCCATATTAGGGCATACAAAAAGGTAGGCTCCTTTGGTGTCAATCCCTTTTTCAAGAAGTCTCTTTCTAAAATAATTACGATGTAAAGATTGTGCATAGAAAAGCAGGTGCAGATCTCCATCTTTTATTTGGGGTAGTGTGATATGTTTACCTTTGATCTGTCTTTTTATCAGTGCTGCTTTCTTTTTTCTGTCAATTCTTTTTTCTTCATAGGATTGAAGCAAGTCCAATCCTATGGCTGCCTGTATGTTTGTAAACTGATAAAATTCATTATTCGGTAGTTGCTTTAACAGTTTCTCCGGCTCTTTCATGAATCCTAATGGAGATTTGTTCATTCTGCTTGCCAAGCGAAGGATAGGGTATACAAAAAGTGTAAAGAGAAATGGTCTTGAAAGGGCCATGGAAGCATAGGAGGCTATAACTTTTTTCAGTGTAGATGGTATGGGGGGATATTTCATCTGGTCCTTTTTTTTCTCAATCTTTCGGGCAAGAGAATCTTTTTTTGTTGCGAGAAATCCTCCGCCGAAGCAGTCGATATTTTTTCCCATGCCAAAACTGAAGATTGCTGCATCACCAAAAGTGCCTACCCTCTTATTTTTGCTCTTTGCTCCAAGGGCATGGGCACAGTCTTCGATAACTTTTACTTTGTGTTTTTTTGCAAGGAGGGTTATTGTTTCAATATCGCATGTGTTCCCTAATGTATGGGTTGGAATGATTGCTGCGGTATTCGGCCCTATGAGCCTTTCAACTTCTTTTGGGTCTATGTTGTTGGAATTCTTCTTACAATCGGCAAATACCGGTCTTAAACCCATCATCTGGATGATGTTTGGGATTATATGAAAGGTGTATGCGGGTACTATTATCTCTTTACCTTTTTTGAAGTTGTATGCTTCTAAAAGCAGGTAGAATGCAACTCGGGCAGATGGTAATAGGATTACATGTCGTATTCCAAGGTATTTTTTGAGACTTTCTTCAAATTCTTTTGTTTTGTCTCCTTTTAGATATTGGCCTTTTAAAAATAGTTTTAGATGCAGTGGGATCTCCTTCCATGAGTGGTCAATTGATTGCCTTGCGATGCCAAGCATAGAAATACCTCCATATGAAAATCGGCAAAATAAAACATGTCACCGAACAAAGTCTTAGAGTGGTTGCAGTGATAAATCCAAGCAGTAGGCCTTGGCCTGAAGAAAGGGACATGAGCATCAGATACAAAGTTAAGAGACCACCTGCCAGTTTGAATCCAGGGATGTAATAGAGCAGACATGTTGTAGCTGTGAAGAAAAACAGAAAAGGGATGCTCATGGAGAAATTGAATGCGTTCAATAGGGCAAAAGGAACAATCATCTCAATTGGGTATTTTAAAAGGGATGCGAAGAGATAGGGTAGAAAGTTTCTTTTGTATAATTTTTCCTTGAGAAACAAGGTGATTCCAACTGCAATCGTCAGCAGATAAGTTATTGGAAAAAAAGGATTTTTTAGAAACGGAATGGTGAGTGTTGCAATGATCATGATTGCCAGATAGTCAAAGGTTCTGAGTCGAGCAAATGTTTTTTTATCATTTGTGAAATCTTCAATAGGCTTGTTCCCATCTTGCCCAAGGATATTTTTGTATGTCCACTTAATGCACCATTTCATGCTCTGGATGGTGCTGATCGGTTTCCCTTTGATTCTTGCGTGTGTTTTGAATGGGAAAATGAATGAGAACGTTCCCAGATACATAAGGACAGGTAGGGCAGCCAAGTACCTGAGGTCGATACTTTGTAATATCTTTAGAAATGCAGCAGGTTCAGATTCAATCAAGACATATATTGTCAATATAAGATATGTTGTGAATGAAAGAATGTATCCTTTCAAGTTTAGCATGGTTGAACTGTATTAGCTTGCTTTATAAAGATTTGCCTGGCTTGAAGTAAAGTTTTTTAAGGTGTACCCCATAGAGATTTCTTATGAAGGCCATTCTTATTAATCCTCTTATTGATTATGCTAAACTAGGGAAGATTAATAAAAAATATCCTCCACTTGACCTTTTTTATATCTCAACCTTTCTTAAGGAATTGAATGTCGAAGTCTCACTAATTGATGCTTCTTTACAGGGAATTTCCACTGATTCAAATTTCTGGGCAACTGTGGAGGCTGATATATTCATAATCTCACGAGCTCAGATTGATCGTTGGCAGTGTCCTCCCTTGGGATTGTCACATCTTGATTTCATTGACACTCTCAAGAAAAATAATCCAGATAGCCATATTATTTTGTATGGTCCCCCAGAGTATGTACGGTTTCCTGAAGCACAGGTTATATCTGAAGTTTGTTCATTATTAGGAAAGGAAACTCAGACCCTTGCTTTTAAAGATTATCCTGTACCAGATTATGATCTACTGTCAGGGGGATATTTTTTTCCATTGTATCGGGGTCGTTTTGCAACAATTGAGGCTACGAGGGGATGCCATGGGCAGTGTACCTTTTGTAATAAGGGTATGTTTCCAACATACGAACAAAAAACCCTAGAGCAGATGATCCAGGAGATTGTTGAATTGAAGAAACGGGATTTTGATCTGCTCTTTTTTTTGGATAACGATTTCCTTGCTGATAAGAACTTTGCCCGCAAAATGATGAAAATACTTAAGGAACATAACTTCAAGTATATCATACAGGCATGTTCGCAAAATCTTACTTTTGAAATCTTGCAAGAACTGGCTGATACCGGATGTAAACTGATACAGATAGGTGTTGAGACATTTGATGAAACAGTTCTTGCATGGTGTGGCAAGAAGCATGAATTTGTTGATTTGAATCAGATTGTCAATGAGTGTCACAAACTTGGTATGGAGAGTCTTTTTTATATGATGACAGGCCTTCCTGGACAAACATCTGAAGTATTGAGGAAGGATTATCAATTGGTTCAGCAATTAGCTCCTAATTACGTTTCATTTAGTCCATTCATTGACTATAATACTTCACAGGTAAAAGGAATCTCAAATGCTAGACGATCAATGGTGAATCATTATTCACGACCTAGGAATGCCTGGATGGTTCTTAGGAATCAGGCTTTGTGTTTCTTAAAATGACTCTTATCTACCTGTTTTTTGAAAAAACGAATCATCCCCGTGATATATGGCCCAATATGAGTCTTCATTATTGCGCAGCCATGACAGGGTCAAGGCTAATTGATACTCGTATAAATCCAATACCTTATGACCAGATTAAGAATGAAAGTGTTTTCATAGATACACCTGCCTATTCTATGGATTCTCTGGCTAAGGTCTCTGATAGGCTTAGAAAAAATGGTAATAAAGTTTATGCTGTAGGGGCAGCTGCCAGTTACCATCAAGATGAAATCAAACCATTTGTAGATGATGTGTTATTGGGAGAACCTGAGGCAGTCATCCTTCCTAAGCTTGGCTATGAGGTCACTACTAAAGGAGGCCTTGTCACAGACCTGGATAGCCTTCCTGTTCCATTAGTCACAGAAGGGTATTATAACCTGTATCCCAGAAAAAGATTCAGAAAGGAAAGCTTTGTCCTTACAGGCAGAGGCTGTGCGCATCAATGCAGTTTCTGTTCTCCGATGTGCAGGGTATCTTTTGGTGATAATTACAGATATCATTCCGTTAATTATATTGTTGATTGGATCAGCAGGCTAAAAAAGGAGGGAGTTGATTATATCACATTCATGGATGATGATTTCACCTTTTCCAGAAAGAGGGTTATGGATCTTTGTGAGGCTTTGCCAAGGGTCAGGTGGCTTGCGCATGCAAGGGTGGATGATCTGGATTTTGAGATGCTTAAGGCCATGAGGAATGCGGGTTGTGAAATCCTGAAAATAGGTGTGGAGTCGGGTTCGCCGTCTGTTCTTAAGAATATAAAGAAGACGAAATACCCTGAAGAGTGGTCTGAAAAGGCAAAGGCTTTGGGCCAGATGGCAAGAAAGATAGGAATAGATGTAGTTGCGATGTTTCTTGTTGGAGTCCCAGGAGAAACGCAGGATGATATCAAGCTTTCATGCAAGCTAATGAAAGAGATGGACCCTTATCTTGTACAGGTCGCAAGATATACTGATTATACCAAAGGAGGATATCATTATGGGCATTCAGTTGATTCAAAAAAGGCTGAGCAATATTTATATCATTCTTTTTATCTGAGATGGCGTTTCTTGCGAGACCATGTGCGTTTCCTGCCTTATCATTTGACTAACATATCTTCAGTAAAGCATTCTTTACACTACATATTCACGTAATTTTAAATATACATAGGCTATTTTATATCTCAATGGAAAAGAAGAAATACGTAAGTATTGCATTTGCTTTATGTATTTCACTCTTTGCTCTTTACCCTGCAATAATCAATGAATACCATCTTCTTGATGATGATGCTCTAGAACGATTGTTTTTCATACATGATATGAAAGAGGAGGTATTTGATGACGGGCTGATCTCAGAATTCTATCCAGATTATCCTTATAATATGCCAGCAGTAGTGTACCTTTATATGTTTCTGTCATACTTCCTTTCATTGCAAAGAGCGATAGTTTTAGTGTCTTTGATCTGTGCAATTGTTTCAGCTTATTTTCTTTATGAGACTGCTAGGTATCTTTATGGGAGTACGGGTGCATTATTCACAATAATCATAGGAATTCCTTTCTTTTGGTCTGCTACTTTCTTTACTGGTATTGAACAGACACTGGGTTTCATGTTTTTCATGATTTTCCTTTATTTTCTTGTCAGGAAACGTTTCAGGGTTGCTTCCTTGTTCATTTTCCTGCTGGGTATAACTTACCCTATCCTAATGCTTTGTGCTGGTGCTAGTTATGCTGTATTCGCATTTAAAAGATGGAAAGAGTATCTTTATCTGTTTCTCTCAGGGATAGGTATTATTACTTTCATGTTCTTATTTATATCACCTGTTTCTTTGTTTACTTTAGGTGATTTTCTAGACTATTCAAAAGAGAGTATCCCTGAAAACGGACCCCATGGGATTGAACCATTCCATTTCGATACATTCTGGCAAGGGGCTTTCCATGCCAGGAGTGAATACTTTATGGGGATTGATCTGTATGATCCGGTTGAGGGATATAGGTTTGAGAACAATGGATTCTTTTTGTTATTGGTGTTTTTAATCCTTTCTTCAATTGCTGTCTTTTCTTTTGGAGATAGATTTGTATGGTCTCATATAGTGTTAGGTATCTTTATTTACTTCACTTCTTATTTTCTATTCTTTGAACTTAATTTCTTTTACCCTGAGAGATATTTCCAATACCTTGTATGGGTACCTTTGATTTTTGTGGTTGGCAAAAATGTCTCAATACTTTATAGTTACCTGCGTGACAAGGTACCTAATTATGCAGGTTATGTCCTATTGTTGGTTTGCATTATTATCGTTGCAGCCTATGTCCCGCATATCCGGTTTGATCATCACTCATGCAATTATCCAGAAACAATAGATTTCTTCAGGGAGAATGATGCTGGACTTATTGGTGGTTTTCCTGGGGGAAATTCTGTCATGGATTGCATTCCTTTCTATGCAAAGGAGGATGTATTCGTGAATCGAGTTGTTATCAATATCTATAGGCCCTCTTATTATGAGCCTTTGAAGGGACGAATCAATGAGTCTTTAGAGGCTTATTTTTCTGAAGATATGAGGGAAGTAGAATCTTTTTGCAGGGAAAATAATCTTACCCATATTGTTGTAGAGAAAGAGAAATATTCTAATCTGGAAAGTCAGCAGCATTTCTATAAACTATGGGATCTGGAGAAACATATCGGGAGGGATTTTGTGCTTCCAAAGATTAAGCCTGTTGCTTCAAGTGGCACTATCTCAATTGTCTCGTGTGATTCTGTTATCTCTTAGATTCTGGTGCTGATAGGTTGCACAGTAAAGGCATTGCTCATGTCGTGGTATGCGGGTTGAGAGCCTGTATTGGCGGTATTTTTTTGAGTTCCAGATATCAATTATGGATTGTTGGTTTATATTTCCCATGATGAGGCCATCATCCAGAAGTCCGCAGCATGGAAGGACTGAGCCGTCAGATTTTATGTCGAATCGCCTGAGGGGCTTGAAGCAATAATACTTTTTGTAGATATACTCCCCGAATCTCTCTTTTGTGAATGCATCGAGTTGTTGGTCTTGATCCCCTTCAAGGAGGAGTGGTGTGATATTTATCCTTACTTGTCTTGCCTTTTCTTTTAATGCAGGGTATATCTCAAAGTAGAATTCCTTTTGCTGTTCTTTTGTTAGTTTTAGTTTTTCAAGTTCTGGGATGTACATCTTTAATGGGGCAAGGGTAATATGGGATATTCCTATCTCTTCTGCCAGTTCAACAAGTTTGTCGAGATTACGGTAATTCTCATTCATTATTACTGTGTTGCAATGTAGCTTAAGGAAGGGATCATGCTTTCGCAAATGACGAAAAGCCTGGACTGATCTTTCAAATGCACCCTTGTTTCCCCGTATCCTGTCATGAAGCTTCTCATCACCAGCATCAAGTGAGATTGATACCTGGTCAACTCTTGCGGACACGAGTTTTCTTGCCATATCTTCTGTTACCAGAATCCCGTTGGTGCAAATTTCTATGAAAAGATCCTGCTCTTTTGCCAGTTTTATCATCCCGAAAAGATTTGGGTGGAGCAGGGGTTCTCCGCCGGTGATGCGGATCTTTTTTATGCCTAGCTCTTTGAGATCATTCACTAGTATCTTGAATTTTTCCAGAGTGATTATCTTTTCCTTTCTTTTTTGGTCCTGCCAGTGACCGCACATGATGCAGCGGTTGTTGCAGTCCCTGATGATTGAGATCTTTACTTCATCAGGCCCTTTTTTTCTTAATAATCCTTTTAATGCAATGTATCTATTCTTTGGTGGAGGAAGGGGTTGTGCCTTCTTTGTGGATGTTTCAAAGTATCTTGCACGAGTTACCTGTTCCTGGTCAGTTGCTCTTGGTATCACTATTGCCTTTGTTCCTGTGTACAAGAGGGCAGAGATAGTGTTGTAACCTGCCATGCTTATGGAAAGGTCTGCAGCGTTAAGATAAGAGAGGAAGGTGGGGTTGAAACGGGTCACCTTAAATCTTTTGTCGATATCCTTGAGCTTTTGGTAATCCTCCTCTGGCATGAAAGGTCCTGCGGAGATCAGCACCAGGGCATCCTCTTTCAGATCCTGAAGAAAGGGTTTGAGATGTTTGAATCCGTCCCGGCCCCCTCCTGCGCTGATAACAATGAGTTGCTTTGTACCAAGACGTTTTCTTACTTCTTCTCTGGAAAGCATGTATGGAAGGTCATGGGGTGGGAGGTAGCCTGTGTGGAATACCTTTTCTCCTGGAAGGTCCAGCTCTTTTGTAACATTGCATTCTTCCTCATCGTTGTGGACAAGGACCATGTCAAATCTTTTTAGCTGCTCCTGGATCCATTCTTTGTTTTCCCTTCCGGTGAGTGCGCCACGAAATGAGCTTATGCATTGTGCCTTCGTTTCTTTTGCAAGTTCAAGGAGCAGGTTGATCTCTGACAAAAACTTTTTTCTTCCAAAGGGGAAATGTTCGATTATGAGGTTGTTTGGAGAGGCATGATAGAATATGTTTTTTATTGTTGTCTCCCTTGCCTTGAGAATATCCTGAGGATTCTGGGTGTCATCTGTTATTTCCTGAAGTCTTATGAGTTCTGTATCAGAAGGAATTTTCAGGCCTTTCGGGATAGGGCCACCATAGGCAATCTTTACATTCCCTTCTATTATCTGTGCTAATGAGAGCATCCGCATGAGATGGCCTATCCCATAGGTGCTTTGAACATAAATCAGTGTGTTATCCATAGACTTCTAACCATTTATCTTTTTCAATTTCAGGGGAGTGGTCCTTTTTGATTGTGACTTTTGCGTTTTTTGCAAGGGTATCTTTCAGTTGCGGATCAACAAGGAGCTTTCTTACGGCTGAACAGATCTGGTCAGCATCTCTTGGGTCAATGAGGATACCGTTTCTTCCATTTATGATTTCAGGCATTGCACCAACGCGTGATGCAATCACAGGGCGACTGCAATACATGGTTTCTAGAAGCGCATTCGGGCAGCCTTCAGAAAGTGCCGGAAATAATGCGATGTCAAGATTCTTGATATGATTTAGGATGAGCTTTTTCTCAACCTGGCCTGTGATTATGATATCAGATTCACATCCAGCCTGCTTGATCATTTCAAGATAGGTTTTTTCTTCTTCTGGCCTGAAGAATCCGACAACCATGAGTTTTAGGTCATGCTCTTTTCTCAATTGTGTGAATGCCTTGAGCAGGTATGCAAACCCTTTCTTTCTCCTGATTTCCCCCACGGTTCCGATTATGATCTCATCGTGTTCTTTTCTGATTCCTTCTTTATAGTAGAAGTCTTTTGGGTTCAGTGAGTTGAGGATTGTGATGGGTCTTTTCATGTCTGCAATCAGTTGTGCCCTCTCTAGTGTGTCTGTTGCAACAGAGGTCACTGTGTGGGCATTTTCAAGGGTCCATTTGATGATTGGAAAAAAACCATAGTGGAAGATATCTTTTGCTATATCATCTCCTCTTATGCTTACAACAGATTTTTTATTGAATCTTTTTCCAAGCATGGTTGCAAGGTAGCCTGAGGGATGGACACGGAACCCGTGGAAAACATCAAATCCTTCGCTTTTTTGGAGGGTGGTTATGTAGTCGAACATGTTCTGGAGTTCCTGGGCGGGAACATTGACAAGAAGACCGCAGGAGGGTCCAAGACGGTGGATGGTTATGTTGCCATCCTTCTCGATGGTGTTTGATTCTTGCTGATTGTAGAATATGTTTGGATTACCCGGATTTGTGGTAACTATGTGAATCTCTACCTCTTCTGAGAGTGTACGGGCTATCCTTTGGCAGGCAAGTCCGATACCTCCTTTTGTGGGAGGGTATTCAAAGGTTATTATGCATACTTTCATTTCATCCTCTTAGGGCAGTTCTGGCAGATTGGAAGATCCAACTGTGCAAGCTGGTAGCGGAAGTCCTGAAACTCTTTTGAGTTCCAGATCGATTCAAGTGATTGTTCTTTTATGTTTCCGAAGCTGTTTCGTATCATTCGACAGGCTATGACATTTCCTTTTGGATCAATCCTTGCGGTCTGGTAAATCAGGTTCTTACAAATCCCTTTTTTTCCTTTTTTCTTATTTTTCCCTTCCTTTACTAGGAGTTCCGGGTTCTTTAGTATTTGGTTTAGTTTTCTTTTCGTATCAGCAATCTCTTCTTTAGTATATGCTTCATCAGGGATGGTGGTGGTCTTAATTCCTTTCTTATTTAGTTGTTCCTGTACAATCTCCAAGCATTGGTCTTTCCTGATTTTGACTGAATTGACACGAATGTCCTTGTCTTTCATCTCTTCGATAAAATTCATGGTTGTCTTGAATGAATTGGGTTGTCTTATCTTATCGTGAATCTCTTCTGGGCCATCAATGGAGGTTCTTATCTGGGCAAAAGGATATTGTTTGAGTCTCTTGATGGTATTTTCAGTTGTCACCCCGTTTGTGAGTAATTTCATCTTTATCCCTTTCTTATAAAGACCTTCAATCAGTTCAAAAATATCCTCTTTTATAAGACATTCTCCACCTGTTATTGAAACCTCTTTTATGTCTCCGATGTTTTCCAGGAATTCACATGCTTTCATTTCATTTATTGTTTTCTCTCTGTCATGATATCCTTTCTGGTAGCACATAGTGCAATCAAGATTGCAGCGAAGTGTTGTCTCGTACTCAACAGAAAGAGGGGGTGTAAATCTTTTCTCTTCCAAAGCTTTAATCTGAAACTGTTCACAGGTTCTCTTGATTGTTTCCTTATAGGATTCCATCAGATGCTTGTCTGGTTTTACAGGGATTTTCAGCTCAAATGTTTTTTGGTATAGTCTCTCTGTAAAAGGAAGATCGCCTTGTTTGTTATACCTGCATTCATTTGTCCCAGGAAGTGTGTTTTGGAATAAAGAGTTTAGGTGTAATGGAGAGTAGGAATCTTTTTTTACGGGAATTGTTTCTTTGAGCTTATCTATAAGTTCCTGGATTTCTATGTTTTCTGTTTCAAGTTGGATCTTATATGTGTAATGGGAGCGGGCAGTGCAGTAGGACTTGTTTTCCATGCCTTGGATGAAAGGAATCTCTTTTAGTTTTCTTGTGAGATACTCGTAGTTTTGGTTGCGGTAGTCATTGAGTTTCTTGAATTTCTTGAGCTGTGTGTAGGCTATTGATACTGCCAGCGGATGTGGCCTGTACTTGAAACCCAGGGTCGGTTCTGATCTCTTTGGGTGGCCTAAAAACAGAGCTTTTTCCAAAAGTTCTTTATTGTTGGTTGTAAGTACACCTCCTTCACCTGCTGAAAGCGGCTTGTTCTTTTGAAGGCTGAAACACCCAATATCTCCGATGGAACCTACTTTTTGGTTCTTGTATTCACTCCCAAATGCGTGGGAGCAATCTTCGATGATCCACAGGTTATGCTCCTTTGCGATTCTTCTAATCTCATCCATCCTGCAGGGATGCCCCCACATGTGCACGCAAGTGATTGCTTTTGTCTTTGATGTTATCTTTTTCTTTATATCCTCTGGATCTATGCAGTATGTATTATCCACTTCGCAGAATACTGGTGTTGCGTGCAAGTTGAACAAGGGAGAAACTGTTGAGTGCCAGGTATAGGAAGGAACTAGAACTTCATCTCCAGGCCTTAATCCTATGGCAAAATATGCAGCATGGAGGGTTGATGTGCCACTGTTTTGTGCGAGGGCATACTTTGTTCCTGTATGTTGTGCGAATTCGGTTTCAAATCTTTCGACTATGCCGCTTCCATCTTTTATTGATAAGGTCCTGCTGCTTACCAGTCTGAGCAGCTCCTTTACATCTTCCTTGGTTAGTATTGGCCATTTCATAGTTCATGAAGTAATGTATGGTACCTATCTATTGATATGTCTAATTCATCAATCAAAGAATCAGGAAATTTATTTGCGGTTCCGAGCGTGAGGAAACGTGCGGTTTTTTCTTTTTTATTATCTCCGATGTCCCTGTATTTTGTTTTTGACAATTGTTTCCTGTATGTAATTAAACCTGTCTTTTCCATCAAACTGGCGATTGTTTCTCCTTTGATCCTGTCAATTGTATTGAATACCATAATTCCATTTTCACCCAATGCTTTTTTGCATTGGGCAAATAGTTTCATATTAGGGTGGGTGTGGATGAAGTAAATACTGTTCTTGAAAAATATTATATCTGTTTCAGGTATGTCTTCATCGTATGTTCCTTGTTTAGTTATTATATTGAGATTTCTTATCTGTTCATATTTATTTTTTCGTTTTAGAAGAAAATCTAACCTGTCAGGGTTTTTATCAATCGCTAAAACATCTAAACCGAGGATTGCTGCAAGTATGCTTTCTGTACCGTATCCACAACCCATATCTGTAAATTTTTGGCAATGTCTGCTTAAGGTCTGGAATAGTTCGATTTCTATGGAAATCTTTTTGCTTCTTCCTATATAGTATACTGAGCACTCATCTGCACCTTTTATTTCTTTATCAAATTGGCTCTTGAATCGTTTTGCCTCTTTAGTGAATTGTTTCATCAAAGGATCTTTTTCAAAAAGCCTGCTTCCGCCTTTGCATACTTTTTTGTGGATGCAATCTATGCATTCTGTGTGTAAAATGTGTTGTTGGTTTTTCCAGGCTTTCTCTAGGTCGTCTCCAAGGTTTATATCCAGAAAGTAGCTTGGTTTGTAATAGCCTTCTGGGCTGAGGACAATACGGGTGTTGCCATCATCAAACTTTGCTCCAAGTGCAACCTCATTGACTTTCAGGGAATCATAGAAACAAAAGGGAATGGCGTTTGCTATTGGATAAATCTCTCCTTTTTTCTTATAAGCATAAAGGATATCGACCAGTTCTTTCAGTTTTTCAGTTGAGACTAATGGTTCCTTTGATACCGGGCGGTACCATTCCCAGGCATCAAGGTTGAGTTCTTTTACTAGGTTATGGATGGTCTCAAACTCTGTGATGTTCTTTTCAAGGGCGATTGTCCCTGAACGCACGATCGGGATGCCTGCTTCTTTCAGGAACTTGATTGCTCTCTTCTTCTTTTCAAAGGAGTCATGGCCTGTTATCTTTTTTTCAGTTTCAGGGTCAGGTGCATTGAGTGGAATCAAAACGTTGTAGACATAATCTGCAAGCTTTTGTGCTGTTTTTTTGTCAATGAGCTGGCCGTTGGTATTCAGACGAATCTCCTTGAATTTTCCTTTTGAGTATTCAAGGATCTCGAAGAGATCTTCTCGAAGAAGAGGCTCTCCACCTGTGAGTCGAAGATAGGGAATGCCAAGTGTTTGGCCTTCATCGATATGCTGTTTGATTTTTGGAAGGGAAAGTTCGTTTCCTTCTCTTTTGAAGCTGTTGAAACAGTAGAAGCAATTGAGATTGCACTTGCGGGTCACTTCAATTATTAATTCCTGTGGGATGTCGGGAACAGGTTTGACTTGAATCTGCTGGTCGCGGTAGATGCCTCCACAAGCATCATTATATTTGCATTCTGAACAGGCAGGCGGTTTCTTTTTGTGTATGTTTTTGGGATTATGGATATGTTCGCTAAAGTCTGGCTTTAAGCAGGGAGGGACATTCTGGAGTGTTACTGTACTTTTCTTTAGGTTCTGGTGGAAAAATAAGAGAAGGTTTACTGCTGTATCGTAATCTGTTATGTTTGGGTTGAATATTATCTCTAAACTGGGATGATTTTCCAATCTTCTTATTCTGGAGGGAGATATGCTGAAAAGGTCTTTACTCGCTATCAATTGCATATATGGGGTAGATGCCTTTTATTTAAACAGATTTTCGAAAGGTATTTAAAAGAAGATATGATAAAAGGGGATATGACTGAGTTCCGTAAGGATTATGTTCTCAACCGGTGGGTCATAATCTCTGAGAAAAGGGGGAAAAGACCACATGAATTTACCCAGAAGCCTGATACTGAAAAGAAGGAATTCTGTTTCTTTTGTCCAGGAAACGAGGATTCTACACCTTCTGAGATAGGCAGGGTTGAAAAGAACGGTAAGTGGTTAATCCGTTGGTTTGATAACAAGTTTCCTGCAGTGGAGCATTCAAGCCATGCTGCTTTCAAGAATGATGGGTTATTTGTTCATGGGCCTGCGTTCGGGCATCACGAAGTGATTGTTGAGGGGCCCTGGCATGGCAAGCAGTTGTCTGATCTTGAAGAATCTCATATTGCTGAGATCTTGAAAGTATATACTAATCGTGTCAGGATCCTTTCCAGGCAAAGGCGGTGCAAGTATGTCAGTGTATTCAAGAACCATGGTGGAAGTGCAGGCACTTCAATAAAGCATTCTCATTCACAAGTGATATCCCTTAACAAGGTTCCTCTTACAATTGAAGAGAAAGTCAGGGACAGCATGCGTGGAAAGAAGTGCCTTTACTGTGAGGCAATCAAAAGGGAGATGAGAAGCAATCGCAGGATCATGGCAACAAAATCTGCGGTGTCATTTGCACCTTTTGCGTCGCGTTATAATTATGAGGCAGTCATCTTTCCAAGAAGGCATATATCCCGGCTCGAAGACCTGGATTCACAGGAATACCAGGATATTGCGGCAATCATAAAGTTCCTTACTTCAAGGCTGAAGAGGATTGGTGTTTCTTACAATATGTTTGTTAATTATGCACCTGCAGGAGAAGAGATGCATATGCATATCGAATTGTGTCCGAGAAAAGCGATACATGCAGGATTTGAACTGAGTACAGGGTTCATAATAAATGCAGTCGCCCCCGAGGATGCAGCTGCATTTTACAGGGATGCATAATTATTTAAATCGGTTTATGTTATCAGATTCCATGAGTATCTGGATCGAAAAATACAGGCCAAAGACATTCTCAGAGGTTAAAGGGCAAAAGGATGTGGTTGACAGGGTACAGTCTTTTGTCAAGCAAAAGAATATACCTCATCTACTGTTTTCCGGTCCTGCAGGTACAGGTAAAACCACTCTTGCGCTGGTCATCTCAAGACAATTGTTCTCAGAATGGGGAGAGAACCTTCTTGAATTGAATGCTTCTGATGAGAGGGGTATTGATGTCATAAGGAGCAAGGTGAAGGATTTTGCAAGGACGAAATCCCTTGGGGATGTACCTTTCAAGATAGTTTATCTTGATGAATGCGATGCATTGACCCGGGAGGCTCAGCAGGCACTTCGGCGGACGATGGAGAATTATACCCAGACATGCAGGTTTATTCTTAGCTGCAATTACTCTTCAAAGATAATTGATCCTATCCAGAGCAGATGCGCTGTCTTTAGGTTCAGGCCGCTTGCAAAGGAGGATATAAAGGATATTGTCTCCCATATCCAAAAAGAAGAGAATCTTTCGATAGCTGAGGATGCTTACGATGCGCTATATGAGGTGTCAGGCGGGGATGCAAGAAAGGCAGAGAATGTTTTGCAGAGTTGCGCTTCTTATGCAAAAGATATTGATGCTGCTATTGTTTATTCGATGGCAAGCGTTGCAAAGCCAAAGGAGATAAAAGAGTTCCTGGAGCAGGCGATAAAAGGCTCATTTAATGATGCAAGGAAAAAACTTCTGCAGGTCATGCTTCATTATGGTTTGTCAGCGCAGGATATAATCAAGCAGATACAAAAGGAGATACAATCCCTTGATATTCCTGGAAGGACTCAGGTAGAGTTAATAGATAAATGCGGGGAGATAGAGTTCAGGTTGGTTGAGGGCTCGGATGAGTTCATACAGCTTGAAGCATTGCTTGCACATATCGTGCTTGCAGGCGAAAC
>CAYYOI010000004.1:0-59968 GCA_964473285.1 uncultured Methanosarcinales archaeon
GATACCTGGACATAATAGAGCAGGAACTGCTTTTTGATTTCTTGGGTCTTGATCAGATTTAGCTAAACCTAGCGCTATGCCGATTTTTTGGTTAGTGGTCTTGTATTCACAGGATAATCATTGTAGGATAAGCCTTTTGCAAGCAAAAGGCCTCGCCAAAGGCGAGGAGGATAGCATCATATCTAAAAGTGCCTCAGAGCAATCGGAGATACTGGAGAAATAGATATCTTTTTAAAGTAGTCTATCAAAACTTACTAAGAGTAAAGGGGAGAGGGTGTAATTTGAAAGTTTTATCAATCATAAGATATATTCTTATCCTAGTTTGTTGTTTAATCTCAGTATCAGGAAATACATCTCTTGAGTCAAGAGATTTTTGTGATTGTCTTGATTATGTAAATAAATCTCATGTCTTTTTTGAAAAAGGATGTAATTATACAATCCCTGATAATCTTGATAACTTGACTTGTTATGACTCCAATCTAACTGTTGTTTCCAATTTGACAGTCTTACTTTCAAATGAGTCTATTGTGTCAATTAGTAATGAATCAATTAGCACAAATGTTTCTAATGTTTCTTCTTCAAATCTGACAACTTTTTCCAATCAGTCTAACCAAACTTCTTCTATTATAAATGGATCTACAGATTCAATCATGTCGAATGCCACAAAGCCTACTATCATGATTGAGAAAGTACAGCTTCCTGCTCATGTTGGAGAACCTGTCAATTGGGTTTATCGTGTTAAGGTTAACGGATCTTCTGATTCTGTAACAATTCCTCTTTCTGATTTGCCAAATGATGCAAGGAATGTAGTTCTCGTACCTTATTCAAAAGATAAGGCTTACTTGGATAAGAGAGTAAGTACAATGTCTGGTTCATCTCATGTGCTTTCTATCCCTTCTCGTAATAGTAGTGGTAATGAGTATTCAGTTATATATGAAACTCCTGCTCCGCATAAGCGTGAAGAAACCCAAAGAAATTCTTTAGGCATATCTAAAGGAGTTGTTGTTCATTCTGATGTATCTTATCACTATTATAATATTTCGGTAAATACTGATATACCTGAAACCGCTTCTGATAAAATTTCTTTTTATTGGTATGATGGTACAAAGCGTGTCAATGTTTTAAGGGATAAGCGTTTTGATGTCAAACTGATTGATATAGATAATGATAATCTTATTGAAAAAATATCATGGGTGGTTCCCCAACTTTCTGAACAACATTTTGAGATTATTCTCAGGAGCTTGTCTTTTAGTACTCAGTCATCTCACGTAACTTCAAATTGGAGCATTCTTTTTGATATGAACCATTCAGATTTAATTTCGTTTGAGGCTTTGTCACCTTTGCTTTCATTTGAAGGCCTTTATTATTTTGATTCCGGTTGGTCACAGATTACTGATTATGAGGTATCAGGAAATACAGTGACAACTGAATGGGATCATTTAAGATCAACCAGAGGAAAGGTTGTCTATGAAGTTTTAGGTTATGACACTTTTTTTGTTAATGTATCTTCTGTGAGTGGTTCAGAAATTGTCCGTAGTCATTATTATTATGAACCAGTAGGAAATTCAATATTGAATCTTGATTCTCCTATGTTCTCTTATCGCCTCTGTTCATTGAATCAGAGTTTTTCATTTTGTGATGCTGAGAAGGGAGAACCAGGATATGATGGCTACGATATCATGACTAATTATACTGGTTATATAAGGTTACCTTCAAATGTTTCTGTCACTAGTGCATCAATGAATCTTCGTTCACTTCATACTGATCCAATATCTGAGTATGAACACCCAGATGGAATTCCTTCTTCTATAGTTCATCGGGCAGATTTGAGTTCTTCTTTTGTAGATGGGTTCATTGCTGCCACTCCTTATGATATTGTGGGTTGGTCAAATGAAACTATTCTCTTTGAACATTCAATTTCTGGTCTTAATGATTTTGTTCCAATGGACATTTCTTTGCTCTTGGGTGATGAAATTATCGTTGCAACAGATAATGGATTACATATATTCGCATCAAACTATTCCTCCTCCCTTGATAAAATTGATTCTTTAGACGGTGAATTTCTATCTGTGGCAAGTCAGTTTAATATTCCCTCAGCCGAGTTCAATAATACTTTCTCAGAGGCTTCTTCACTTCAAGAAGTATTTGGGGATAGACTTGTGAGTTTTAATATTCCTTGGGTCTTTAATACTTCAGATAAAAGATGTTTCCTTTCTGTTAAATTGAACAAGCATGGAAATCCAGATTCAAAGCTTCAGTTTGGATCAGGCAATATTACTCCTGATATGGTCTCTTCAAGTGATAACTTTATGACCTCGCCTGGTGTTCCTGGTTCTTTTACCTGTCTTGGATGTGAAACCAATAATATCTCTTTTGATTTTTCTAGTCTTGGCTTATCTGACTTTTCAGCGGAAAGCTGTTCCTTGTCTCTTCCTTTATCTGCAAGTGGAGCACATGGCAATCTCTTGAATGTTTCCCTTGGTTCATTTTCTCAGACTATTGATAGCTCTTCTGTAGGAGCTACGTCTTTAGATTCTTTTTCAACCCCTACTACTGCCACAGAATTTGATGAGTTTACTACTAGTTATTTTTATACGCATGTATTGCCAGATGGGATTGGAACCTGTAGGCTTTCCATTGCGTTACAAAAGCTTTCGACAGATTCAGGACTTCTGTTGAGAGCCAACGGTAATGAATATCCTGTCAATACTCAAGGATTGCCATCAAATGTAATAGACAGATCCAATTTTACTTCACCAGACTCTATCTTGGATTTGAAGAGCCCTGTAAAATATTCTGGAATTGACCCAATCTCAGCTGAAACATGTTTTGTTGACACATACTTCACTTATGTGAATTCAACTACAGCAAATCTTACATTTTCTCTCAATGGCAATGTTTATGATATTGATAAGTCTCAGATAACTTCATCTGCATTCAAATCATTCAGTAAGACCGGTGCAGAAAATGTATCTTCTGATCTTCTTACAAAAACGTCTTTATCAGAAGATGGGGAACAAATTGATTATTATTTAAGTGGATTGTCAATTCCATCTGATTTAGAAGCAAAGGAATGTTTTGTTAAGGTCGGAGCATGTTATGAAGGTTCAGAAGAGTCACTTGGAACATTAAAATTGAGTTTATATGGAAAAGATACAACCTTTGCTATCCCTACAGATTCGCTTTCCGAATGCTCACAATCATCATTTTCTTATGTTTCTGTTCCTTGTCAGGATATAACCTCTAGTGAAAAACTTCAGTTTTATTGCGAAGGATGTGATTCCAATAACTTTTATAGGATTCTTTATGATAATTCATCCTCCTCATTCAATTCATATTATTGGGATGGATTTGGCGATTATGAAAAATCATCGCAAGATTATCTTGTCAGTGTTTATACAAATAGTTCTTTTGATTATAGTGTCTCTAGAAAACAAATTGAGTGTTCTGATGTCGGAGGAACTATTACTTTTAATTGTGAAGGATGTAGTTCAAATAATTCTTATCACATGATGAGCGATGGTTCGAATCCAGGTTTCAGAATCTTTTCAAATACTTCTCTTGTTTATGGATGGGGGCACTCTGAATTACCCTGTGAAGAACTTTCAGCTGATTCAAACATTGGATTTTCAGCTAATAACCAATTCCGTATCCTTAAATCAGATGATATAGTGATCAATAAGATGGAATGGCTTACTGATGATTATACACCTGTTGATCTTGATGTTCCATGCGATATCATAAACAGTGCTGATGAACTTTCCATTTCCTGTCCAGAGTGTACTTCTACCGATTCTTTCTATCTTTATCGGACAGATGAGCAATCAGGTCATACTGGAGATGCTTATCCTTATACAGATTTGAGTTTTTTTGTTGAAAGCAATACTTCTCTTGATTATTCCAAAGTTCAAATCCCAGTCAATTGTTCACTTGAAGACCCTGTGTTCTCCTGTCCTGAATGTACAAGTGATGATCATTATAATATCCTTTTAGGAGGTGCATCCGGTAACACCTCTTTCTCTTTAGACAATGGTTCAACATGGAGCAATACTGCTTTTGATGCAGGAATTGGAGTGTATGTCTATGGTGCAAGCGATTCTGATGATATTGTTGTTGCTGATGCTAATGATAATGTTTCACTCCTTAACACAAGCCTGCACACACAATGGACCCTCTCATTCAATTCTCGTGTAAATGATATTGCTATTGGTGAAGTTGATGTGGAATCAATAGGTAACGAAGTTCTTGTTGCAACCCAGAATGGCTTATATCTTTTTGATTCGAAGGGAAAGAACATTTGGAATTATTCAAAAGGTGCAAATACTGTTTTTATACAAGCCCTTGATGCGAGACAAGAAGCATATGCTGGACTTATAAATAATTCCTTGTACAAATGTGATGCATCAGGTTGTCATAGTATTGCAACTTTTTCAGATGAGATTACTTCAATTTTAACTGGTGATTTTCATTCAGAACAAGGCTCTGAAATTGCTATCTCTTTTGATTCCGGACTCTTCAGTGTTTATGATTCATCCATGACAGCTTTAGAAACTCTAGATTTTAAGTCTGTAGTTTCTTTTACTGGGGGAAGGTTAATTGGTGTAGATCGTTCACAGTTGTTGGTGTCACACCTTAAAGGAATTAGTGCTTATGATTTTTCTCAACCAGAGAATGTTTCTTTACTTATAAATGATAGTGTTGTTTGGTCCCATATGGGTCTGCTAAGAAATGAAACCATTGATAATTTTGCTTATGCAATAAATATTAGTAACTGTTCTCCTTGTTATGTTCCTTTTGATATTGAAACAGATTCTTCTGTCCCACTTCAACTATCTGATATTGATGTGAGGTTTGATTATAATTATAGCCTAGACTATACAGATGATTATACAAAATGGCTGAAAACATCTGATTTTATTGCAGGTTCACAAATACCTAACAAAGCAATCAAGATTGATTATACTTCTCCTTCGTTTCCTTTGTATGTCCAATATATAAGCCGTGAAGATCCTAATGAGGACAATTTTGTGTATGATTCCTCATCATTCTGGTTCAGAGACTCATACTGCCAGGGTATTGATACATTAGCTTATCTTGGATATACTTTACTCAATGGTTCATCTTTTCATTGTGATGAAGATTATTTTATCAGTGAAGAAGGTTCTGATTTTTTATGGGTTACTGGTGAGAAAGCTGTTCCAGTGGAAGTTTTAGTCAGAAATGGTTCAAATGATGCTATGAATTATTATAATATTACTTTAGAAAGAGGTATTGGTCATACTTCAGACTCTTTTCATAATGTCAGTTATTCAAGTGATATTAATGAATCCTTCGTTGGAAATTTTGTAGATGTTATTGTAGATACAGATTCAGATGGATCATATGATCTTTTGTATCAAAATTTATCTGGGTGCGAAGGTACAAGCTATAGAGTTTGTATTGAAGACCTCAATTCAAATGGTGTACCTGATCAAGTGATAACTACTACTTCTTTGATCAGTCCAGAAAATCCTTCGGTAAAATATAGGGTGATAGGGTATACAAATGAAATTCCAGAAATAACCTCTGTTGATATTAAACCATCTGGTGATAGATATTATTTTGATACTGTATTATTCAATATTACTATAGCTGATTTTGAAAATGACATAAGGCAATTGACATTATATTTGAATACTTCTGGTACTGGCTGGTTTAATGCTGGCACAGAAACTACATTGACTGATCATGTCATTATTCCTGTGTTACTTAATTCTTCTATGGATGGTGAGTTGTCCTATCGTATTGAATATGCAGATTATTCAGAGGAAGCGATTCACCTTGTGAGAAATACCACTACAAATAAAGTTTTCAATGTCAGTAAACCTTCTTTGATACTTGATATTCTTACTGATGATTATGAAAGGATAAACCAAAATAATGTGTATGAAGATCATATAATTGCTAATGTTACAAAGGAAGGAACATCTTTTGATAATTATTCAAAAACAGATCTCCTTTGTGAGCTTTACATAAATACCTCTGAGGGTTACAGGAAACACTCTGATATAACAACAATTAAAAAGGGTCTTTGTTCATTTAATCTTAATAGTGATTCTCCTTATTCAACCGGCAACCACGATTATTATGTAAGGGTTAGGGCAGATGACCGTTTCTATCCTGCAACCTCTGAGGTGAAGAATGTTTTTATCTATTCTGGATTAAATGCTAACATCTCAATCACACCTGAAACACTATATCGTAATAACGATCATGGAAATAATACCTTGTTGTTATGGAATGTTTCTGATATTAAGGATAGTACAGGCGATTTAATGACCGGCGCTGCAAATTATAGTGTTTTTTTTGGAGAAACTCTTATCTCCAATGGAACCTGTGATTCAAATGGATTTAGTGGCTCTTATGATGTTCCTTCATTTGAAGAGTTAGGCACGCATACCATCACAATACTTATCAATAATACTTTATTTGAATTATTTACACATTCAACCCAGGTAACAGTAAACGATGAACTTTTTGTTGAATTAGTGGATCCTTCTTCTATTGAGCCTGTTTATAAGGACCATGGAGAGGGATTGAATAATATTGATGATTCAACAATTGAACTTTTTGTGGTGCTTGAGGATAGCCTAAATATTCCAGTAACTGATGCGACATACAACTTTAATACACCTAATAACTTTGTTGATTGTCTTGAATCCGGAAAAAAGACAAAAGAAGTAGATTTTGATGATGAACTTGAGCAGCCAATCGTAAAAGAAGGGTTCTATTGTATTTTCCATCCAGAAGACAGTTTGTCTCTTGGCTTGCAGAATTGGAATTTTACTGCATCACTTAAGAACCATTATCCTGTCAAATACACCGGTTCTTTCAATATCAAGGATACATTTGCCCCTGAGATAATGACAAGTCCATCTTCTCCCGGACCTGTGTATATAAGAGGAACATCCAGTTCAAAGCTTTATATTAATTTTGAGGCTCAAGATAATGGGCAGAATGAGATTTTAAATTATTCATATTCTATAGATTGGGGAGAGACTGCCCTTATTTCAGGTTTTAATCAAAATTCTACTTTAACATATAGTTTCAATATTCCAGATGATGAAGTTTTGGGTGAAAAAAGCCTTTTCATTTCATTGAATAAGGAAAATTATAAAGATTATTCAGAACAACTGAATTATCTTGTTCATGGTAGGCTCTATGCCTTTACCCTAAATCCTGATAATGGAGTAAATGTAACTGTGGGAGATTCAGGAGGTCTTATCCTGACAATACAGGTAAAAGATGATTTTGATGAACATGTACAAGCAAATGTTTCTTTTGTGCATCCTCCAGGATATTGCAGAAATGGAGTTGAATATTTTGGGAATGGAACTTACCAGTGTGAATACATGCCTGATCCAAATGTAGCTCCAGGAGATTATACATGGAATGCTATTGCTGAAAAACCTTATCATAAGGAATCTAAAACTGAAGAGCGTAGTTTTACTATAATACAAAATGTTCATCTTGAGTTTCTGCAGGATGAGTCTTATTTTAACCGAACAAATCATGTCGATTTGTCTGCGCAGTTGAATGATAAGTTTGGAAATCCTCTTGAACTCTCAGGTTATTCATGTGTATGGAGTATTGATGACACTCCACTTGCGACAACTACTACTGATGAAGATGGAATTTGTAATTTTAGTATCCTTGCAGGTTGTGATTACCTTCCTGGACCACATTCTGTAAGGATTGGACTTAGCAAGCAAGACTCACCTTATACTTTAAAAGAGGAAACTAAAGGGAATATATACCTAAGAGATAAGGCAGAGGCGTCTATCATAACTCCTACTTCACTTGATGGAATAGCTGTAGGAGATAGCATCTACATGGAATCGTCTATCAGTGATAGCTGCAGTAATCCTCCTTCCTCAGAAATACCTTATGAAATAGATTGGTATTATTCCCAAATGGGTTCAGATGAAACAATTAAAGTCCTTTCTACTGATGAGGGATTTTGGACTGTACCTCCTGATGTATCAGGTGAGGGTATAATTTACATAATTGTCGATTATGATTATTTTAACACGAGTTATGGTACTCAGGAAATAGATGTGGAAGTGAATGATACAACTGGAATTCTTTTCTTGAATGAGGTTGTTGTAAGAAATTCAACATCTCAGAATTTCACCTTGAATGCTCAATTATCGCGTGAAGGAGACATCCCTATTAATGAGACCTCTATAATAGGTAACTGGAGCGGTTATACTTGTGAATGGTTCATCAATGATCAGTTTCAAGGCACTTCGATTACAAATAAAGATGGTCTCTGTTCTATAAACTGGAGTACGACTTGTGAAGATCATTCATCTCTTTATTATCCTTTAGCGATAAATATCTCAAAAGATTCCCCTGACATACCAATGTCAACCAATTATCTACAATCAGAGGTTGGAATATATGATAATGCTTCCTTGGAGATTGTTTCTCCTCAAAATCAATCTTCACATGTATATGGTGAGGAAGTTAATCTAGCAGTTAATGTATATGATAGTTGTGGTATTTCCTCTGCAGATTACAATCTGAATTGGTATTATCAGAAAAAAGACACTAAAACTACAGTTGCTTCAGGGAAAAATACGACATGGAATGTTCCATCTCTTGCTCTTGACTGGTCGAATCTAACAGCATCACTTGATTATGCCCTTTATGATTCAAGCAATTCTACATTAACGCTCCATTTCAAAAGATATCTTAGCCTTTCTGAGCTTATTGTTCAAGAAGGGTTGCGCCAGGGGGATATGTCTCAGGTTCTTTGTAATATTTCAACCGAGGGGGTTTCAGATAGGTCAAATGTGGAAATACTTTTCATTCTTGATGAGTCTCAGAATTCAACAATAAGAAAAAGGCTATTATCATTTGATGACGTAGAACCAGGGGTTGCACAAGGATTACTGGGTGGTAATGGTTCTGTCCGTGAAACTTGGTCTTGGTATAGGGATGTTAAACCATTTCAGGTTTATGCTAATGATTCTATATGTTTTGATCTTGATACTTCTGGCCTTGAATATACCTCTAGAGGGGATATCTATTTTTGCAAGTCTGAAAGCCTGAATTGTACTAATTATACTACTGTTGTTTTTAATCAAAGCGCAACAATAAATTCTACTGAACATGGAAACTGGGATTATTGCTTCAATATCACATCACCTTTCTATTTTAGTGGAGGCACTCTTGGGACCTACATGAAAACAAGATCAATGACTACACATAATTCTACAAAAATAACAACTTCACGTTTAGATTCTTCTGATCAGATTCTAAGAGGTGAAACTTACTCTTTTTTCAATGGCACTTATGATAATGCATCAAAAGAACTTTTGCAACGCTTTATAGGACAAAGATCCTCATTTAATCCCAGATCTATCAGAATTGTTGAAGGATCTGAAGAAGTACCTTTTATGTCTGAAGGATTCACTAAATATAGGTCTGATTTTAGTGAGTGGGATCAGGGCATTAATTGTAAGGCCTCATATTCCTCCGCATTAACATTGACACAGGAAGGTACACATCCGGATTATTGTAGGTATGAATCTAACCTTCTTTCTATACCTATTAAAGAGGATCTGACAGTGGCCTTCCAGGTTAAAAATGTTAGTATTGGTAGTTGGAAACTTGCTTTCAGGGATGAAGATTCAAAATTACATACTATTGGGGAATCAGCATCTGATGGATTATTTACCTTTTCTCTTGAAGATTATGTAGGTATGAATATAACACGTTTTGCACTTTATACACAAGGGTATGATTCAACTGCCACTTTTGATCTTTTGGAGGTGGTTGGTGAATCGGGTACTCTTACTTGGACATTAAATGGTACTACTGCTGGGGGCTCTGACCGTAATTATACAATATACTTTAAAACTCATGAAGATCTTGATACTGATTTATTTTCATTGGGGATCTTACCGGTATATCAGACAGAGATGTATGAGAGAGCCCGTTTTATGAATGGAAATACAAATACACTTGTATACACTACAGGGAATGATAAACCAGGGTCTCTGGCAAATATGCTTGATAATCTTGTTACTGATGAAGTCATAACTTCTTGGACTCGTACAACTGATCAAGGTGATGTACAGAATATACATAAGAATAGTTCTTCATATGGGATTCTTCTTTATGAAAGCAGTTCTGGGTTTACAGATTCAGAATCTAATGCTTATACAAGTCCTGAACCCGAAACACTTGCAGCTATAGCAAATTTCCTTGATCAGGGAGGAAAGCTAATATACATTGACAATCGTCTTGATTATGATTCAACAGGGCTTTCTGATTTATTCACTTATACCAGTAATACCTGGAACCCATCAACGCATTACTGTAGCCCATATGAGGGGTCTTATCAGGCTTGTGGACAACCAACAAACGAAACACCTGACACCTTTTATCCTGCTGATAATAATAGTGTGGGGTTTTTGATATTTAATGATCAGATGGTTCACTCATTTACAGGGGGCGATGGTGAATCATGGATTACTGATGAAAGTGGAACACATTCTCTTATGGTTTCAGAAGGATATTCAACTTTAACCACTGCGCCAGGTGATAGTTCAAACAGCGGTTTCTCTAAGCACCTCAGTTTTACAGGTAAGCTTGCTGCGCCATATGATCGATATATTCCAACTACCCGGCTTTATGGCCTTGTTCCTTTGGGTTACACAGATAAGCCTTATTTACAGGTAATCTCTATGTATGCTGATACTGTTGTTGAGGTCTTAAACTCTTCAAATAAAATAATAGATACAAAAACACTTGATGAATTTGAACTCTGGCGTACAGGCGCACTTGAGTCTTATCTAGGAGATACATTCATTGTAAATGCTTCTTCACCTGTTCTTGTATATCTGAGCGATAAGCCTTATCTTACTGATCCTGTTCCCAGTATTCTGGGTGCCAACAAGCGATTCATGTATTATGATAATGGAAATTTCTTATATCGTGCATTAAACGGTACTACAACAGGTTATATCTATGATTCTGTGGGAGAGGTTGATAGCTTCACTATCTCAGAGGGTGAAACCTACAAACCATTCTTATTTCCGGGAGTGTATGAGGTCCAGACTGATGCGCCTATTGTTATAGAACCTTCCTTATATAGTGGAGTTTCTCGTGTGGTGGATTCATCAGGGTCTGGTATAGGCAAGGAATTTTCAGTTTCAGCAGAAGCCCTTACTCTAGTAGGTCATGGGAATACCTCTGTTCATTTGAGTAGTGAACCTTCTAAAAAATCAGAGAATTATGATCATATAGGGTATGAGTTTTATACGTATCTTAGTGGTTCACCTAATATTTTCTCAACTTCACACGATACAACCGTGACAATATCTAATCTTGATTCTGCCGGTTTAGTCATAGAAGAAGATGAGCTTCACCTACCACTTAAGGCCAAACTTAAGACTTATTCTCCAAAGACAAGACTTCTTTTGCATTTTGAGGGTTCACCTGGAAAAGCATATTCTTTCTATGATAGTTCAGAAACTCAGGTTGCAAATGAATGTAATGTTACTTTAACTTCTGATTCACGATTTGGCACTGCTGCTGATTTTAATAAGGGTTTGATTGAGGTTGATGCCCTTGATTTCGGGTCAAATTATACTCTTGATTTCTGGATTAAGCATGGGTCTGAAAACCAGACATTTGTATCACAGTATGAGAATCAGAATCAGGCATTCAATATTAGCTGGTCTTCTGGTCTGCAGGCAGAGTTGATTGCCGGTGAGAATGTGATATTACTTAAGGATGAAAACCCAGAGTATACTGATTCATGGTATCATGTTGCATTAGTGCATGAAAATTCAACATATAAGCTTTATCTGAATGGTTCATTAATTGATAGTGTTGAAAGTCAGGCTTATCCTGAACCAGATGCACCTTTTATAATCAATCCAAGGGGTTTAGTTGATGAATTCCGATTTGTAGAAAGTGCTGACGAACCGCTGGGTGGGCTTTATGGTACTGTTTCTCCAGGATTCTATAGAATCAGTGCGGACAAGCCTATAGGTATTTATGATGGAAACTCACAGACTGAGAGTTATTCTGTATCATATGGTAATGATCTTTGGGTACATGTACCATCATGGCCTGGTCATCCTGGTTCACTTTTCATTAATGCAATTGAGGATTCAACTGATGTAACTGTTACTGATCTTACAAACAATAAACAGTCAAAGAGATTTTCATTAGATTACGCGGAATCATGGGATTATCATGAAAAGATAGATACAAAAAAGGGCAAGCTTTTTCATATTGCTTCAGACAATCCAGTGATCGTTCAATCAGGAGTTATAGGCGAAAATATTTATGCACAGCTTCCAAACTTTGCAGGAGATCTAGTATTTACTAAACTTACACCTGGCAGCGCGTCTCGTACAATAATTGATAGCTCATTTGGCCATGGAATCCTTTATGATCGATTGGAATCTTCAGGAAATAGCTTGAAATCTGATTTAAACAGTACTCAGGTCCATGCACATTCTGGAGATAGTTTCCGGTTGAATACTGAAAGAGTGCGGATATTCAGTGAAGCTCCACTAAATGCTTATAGCATCCTTGGATCAAGTGTTCCTTCACAGACACAATCAATTGCAAGCCTTGATAATCCTGGTGGCCTTGGTAAGGTGTATTCTGTTCGTGCAGGAGAGAATGCAAAGGTTGCAATTGTATCACTTGCTGATCTTAATAGAATAAGTGTAACTGGAGATCTCTCTACTGAGTTCACTTTAGGTAAAGAGAGTAACCGTCTATTAGATGTTCCCGGGGGTCTTGTAAGCATAAATGCAACAAAACCTGTAAGTGTTTTTGTTATAGGAGATTCAGGATACGCTCCTTTGTTTGTAACACCTGAGACAGTAATGTCGGGACATTCCCAATCATATTCTATAAAGGATACTAATTTTACTGATGTTTCTTTCTTTAGTGGCTCAAGAAGCCCTGTAAAAGTGGTAGGGGATATAGCTAATGATACAGTTTCAGTTTACAGGGCATTTTCACCTCATGTGGCATATGAGCTAGACGCAGATATAAATGCAACCGAAATTGGAGATATCAATGCGGATGGATTAGAAGACATACTTTTTGTTGATGCAGCGAATAATCTGAATTACCTTTTGCCCCATCATGATAGGCAACTGGATGTAAATGTAGAGGAGACTGCAGGTATTGAACGTATAAATGAACCCACAACAATATCATTTAATCCTGCATATGAAATAACTGATGACTGTCGTGATGTGAGAATATATACCTCTGATGGAGATGAAATAGGACGTGAGATAATAAAATGCCGGCAATTCAATGTTACACTTATAACACATGTATCATTGGACCCTTATGAAAATCTTTCTCTTCATATTACATATGGAAATCCTTTCATTGCTGATGAACCTAAGCAACCAGTCTGTCCTGTGAAAACCAGCGGTTCAATAGAAGCAGGGATTGTGGATTTTGGTGATGCAGGACAAAGTACTGATAGGTTGGGTTTCAAGAAGACCCTTGAAGATAGTGGATGGATTCTCACAAATTACCAGGATAAGACTGGAACAGATATAAATGAGACTGCATCATCAAGAAAGGTTAATGCATATACTGAAGATCTTGATTCTTATGATTTCCTTGAATTTACGACTACAGGTGGATGGCCACCCTATGGAGCATGGCATTTTGGCGGTAATGATCATTCATATTACGGTCCCCCTCCTGAAAAAATAGATTATTGTTCTGATGAAGGCGCCCCTCAGGTATGGACCATGCCCAGATATAAGGTGGCTCCAGGCCAAGAGATTACTCTTTGGGGGAGGATGGAATTCGAGGACGATACGCAAGCAACATATGAATGGGATTTTGGTGATGGGACTACATCTGGAAAAACTTCATTTTCTCAGGAATCAGATACGCAAAGGGATCTTGCGCAAAAACATACTTATCATGGAGCAATTGGAAAGGTCTTTAATGCTACGCTATGGGTCAGGCAAAATAATGGAAAATTCTGCTCACAGAATGTTTTTATCGAGATGGTCGATGATGACCATGACCTTGAAGTCTTCCAGGCATTGCAGGATGGGCTTAAAGTATTATATGAGAGACAATTGAGTGATGGTCGATGGGGTCATGACTTGACTACATCGACACATGATTATTATGATGGTTCCGGGACAGCAATGTCACTTATTGCATTCAGTAATGTGGGGCATCTTACTTCTAATGATCCTTCATCTGATATTTATCATCAAACTGTTAAGGATGCTGCCGATTTTCTGGTTGATTACATGCAGGTTGTAAATGTTGGTAGTTATACACTTCCTGGATCCCATCATGATAATGGACAAGGCCTGAGTTATTACGCAAGAAGTGGAGGCAGATTTGGATATGTTGATGGCTTTGTAATGATGGGTCTTGCTTCCACAGCTGATGAATACTATAAGCCTTATGTGATTGATATGGTTGAGAATCATATAAGAGTAGCATACTATGGAGGTCACAGGACCTGGAGATATTGTGATAATCGCGCAGGGTTTGATAATTCGGCACATCAGTTTCCAGCCCTTGGGATGGAGGCTGCTGAACAGATTATGGGTATAGATTTTGACTTGGAGACGGGTGGACCATATGATATATGGGGGCCAAATAGAGACAGAATTTATTCCACTTCATGTAGTTCAGGTTCAAGTAAGGGAAGATTTGGATATACTAGTGCAACTTGCAAAACAGGATATAGTCGAATGGGTTCTCATGTGGGCGGACTGACTAATCTTGCATCAGCTCATGAGCCTGTATCAAGTGTGTATGTTCAGGATGCAATAGAGCATTCCTGCAATAATTGGCAATATCACAAGAATAATTACTACAATTTATTTGGAATTACTAAAGGGCTTAGATTATTTGAAGTGACAGATTTGAACTGTGCATCTCATGAGAATTTTGATTGGTCACGTGATCTTGAGGAGACTGTTTTGACGCATCATTCACAAACAAATAACTTTGAATCATGGGATAAAGATTTTCACCGGAATAGAGCTTCAGGTCTTGCATCTGCGTTGATTATTTTGTCTGGAACAGTTGTAGGAGCAATACCAATGGCTGATGCTGGTGAAGAGATGGAAGTGATTACAGGTGTAGACGTGTTGATGGATGGTTCTGAGTCATATCATCTGAATCCGAATCAGAAAATCCAGACATATCACTGGGATTGTGAAGGAGATGGCAATTTTGAATATGTAGGTGAATCTCCTTATTATAATTGTTCATGGAATTCTCCAGGGACATACAATGCAAAACTTCAGGTAAGTGATGATAGTACTCCTACTTTAACAAATACAGATAGTGTAAAAATAGAAGTGAAAGATACTAGTCAAAATGTTCCTCCAGTTGCAGATGGAGGAGAGGTCTATACCAATTGTTATGCATTGACGAATACTACATTTGATGCATCAGGTTCATTTGATTACAACGGAGATAACCTGACATACCATTGGGATTTTGATGGTGACGGGGATTATGATGATTCTTCCAACATCTCTTCTCCTACAAATGAATTTGCATTCAATTCTCCTGGTGAGTATTATATCGCTTTGAAAGTAAGGGAAGCAGATACAGATATGCATCTCACTGATACTCATAAGCGTATCAAGGTTGTTTGCGATAGAGAAGATACAAGTTACTATTATTGGAATAAGGGCTACAATACAATGGATAGATTCAGATCTTATCTTGAGAATGGCGGAGTGATGTGGATTGATAATAGTGGAAGTTCAGGAGATGGTTATGGGGGTTTCTTTGACCTTTATGCTGGAGATTTCACAGATGGAAATGGTTATGTGCGTTGGAATACAAGCGAAGGCGATACTACTGAAGGATTGATGCAGTCTTCCTACTCTTCATCAAGGCTATTGAATTATCCAACCTCTTTAGATGAAGAAGATTTGAATACTGAAATCATGTTATGGACAAATGGTTCAGCAGGGGGTAGTGGTATTGATATAAGTGAAGGCTTTGTTCCTATCCTTACACGTAATGGATATGATATGTTGGTTGCAAAACGTTATGGATGTGGTTATGTTCTTGCTAGTGGAGGTGATTTTAGCTCAGATCTATATGCACCTGATGATATCTCTGATCCGGCTCCATATAAACTAATAACGAATATGATCTCTTTGTCTACTGGCCAACACAGCGCTTATCCTCCTTTGTCTGTTGATATAGAGGAGGGAGATTCAAGCTTTGCTTTTTCATATCAAGGTGGGGACACAGGTATAGATACCTCATCAAACTATGGATTGTCTGTTGGAAATACTGATTCAGATCAGCAGGCTGAGATCTTGTATGCTGCAGAAGATGGAACCTCAAGAATCTTTGATTTTATGGAAAAATCCGATGAACAAACAAGTACACCTTATAGTATAGTAGGTTCAACTATATTTAGCTATGAGAACAGTACTCTATTTGGATTAATTAAAGAGGACAATACTACTTTGCTTTATGATGATTCATTGGAGGACTCCCCTAGGAATCTTGAACATATCTCTTTATTTGATATCGCTTCAGTATCACTTGACCATGACCATTTAATATTTATCAATTCTTCCCAAGAACTTGTTCTTTTTGATCCTGTCACAAATACTGTTAAAAATCTAGGTTTCAAGGTTGGCAGATCTGTAACAGCAGGAGATTTTGATGATGACCTTTATGAAGAGATTGCCTTTATCACTGCCAATAAAACCCTTGGCTTTTATGATATTATTGATGATGTTCTTTTGGTTACCAATATATCTCTTCTTGACAAGAGACAGAGTCTTGGTGCAGGAGATCTCGATGGTGATGGAATTGATGAAATCACATACCTTGTTAATGGTACCTTGAAGATATATGATTCCTCTTCAACATACCATGATTATCTTATTGTAAAGGGTGAGGGAAGAGTTTCTTTGTCGGTTCCTGTTAATCCTGTATTTGAGCAGAATTCAAGTATAAATTCAAAAATTATTAGCTATAATGGTACAGGAGTTTACAGGTTGCCATCCGGGTGGGATACTTTTACATTTAACAGCACTGAATCTTTTATTTCAGGAGCGAATAAACCCTACATACTTGATGATTTTGATTATCCAGACAGTATATATTCCAATGGATGGTCCCAATGTGGCACAAATTTTGATTGTTCAACCCCTGTAAACTCATCATTTAAGACTACCTTCAAGACTTCTTTTTCAGGGATAGGCTCACTAAAATTCAATACTGAAAATGGACAAGGTGGTATTGAGCGCGAAGTAGATAAACCTTTATCATCCCATAGCAAATTAAATTTTGCATGGATGGTTCCATCTTTTGATCAAGGAAGCAGTGACCCTAATATAATCCTTAAAGTCCTTTTTGATGGAGGAGCTTCACTTAATTACTATATTAAGACGAGTTCTTATGGGTCTATGGTATGTGGTTTTTCAGGCTATATCTGCATTACAGGTGACAATCTCAAAGATGCAGGGTTTGATAATTGGTATACAGTAAAACGTGATCTATTAGAAGATTATGAGGCCGAAGGTTTGTCAGGATCCCCAACCTCTATTAAAGCAATCGGATTATTTGTTCAAAATAGTGATAATGTTCCTTTCGAATTTTATCTTGATTCCTTGCGTCTTAATCACGCCAATCCAGAAATTGAATTATCTGATTCTGTGCAGGTAAGCAATCATCATGGTAATGTGCCTGAACTCACTTATTCAATAGGTGAAGAAGAAACTCTTCAATTGTCATGTTCTCCTGATGATTTGGGATATGATTATTTATTCTGCGAACTTGATGACAGAATTAAAATCAAGGCTACAAATGATACATTAGTCTTTAGTGGTACTGGTGATGATATATATGCCACTCCATTAATCTCAGAAGGCAGAAACGGAACTCTTACTACTCTCTCACAGAATCAGATTAATTATATCACTACACCTCAAGATTCTGCTACAGTCACTATAGGGGGTTCTGATAAAGTCATAAATGAAAATGAGTTTATGCAAGTAGGCTATGATGGAACCACTCATGTTACATCTAGTTCTCCTTTTATTGCATTATCTTCAGCTGTGAAGGAAAGGCAATCTCTCAATATTAATAGCACTTTCAACTATTCATACAACCTTAATTCAAGTTGTTTCTTTGATAGCCAGTGCACTAGTGGGTTCTGTAATAAGGGATTTTGTACCACTCATAATTCATCATTACATCTTGGCGTACTTTTGGACGAATGGTTTATTAATAATGGGAATGAATACAGCTGTGTAGGCTCATATGATTCAGATGGGAATCTTTCCTGTCATAATGGCTGTGGTGCTCCTGGAAAAAATTGTACTTTCATGCTTGATATTCCAACAATTCCAATCAGTTCACATGCTAACCATCTGTTGTTCCTTAATATGAACAGTTCAGGACAAGGAGGAAAAGTATCAATATATCTTAACGATTATCTTATTGCTGAAAATCTTACACCTCCAGTTAATGACTATGGCAGTCTGCATGTAAAAGTACCACACAGATTCATAGAATCAGGTTCATTCAATGATCTTGTTATAGAAAGTACGGGGACTTCAGGTGTAAGTCTAGATTCCTTTATTTTCATTGCTGAGGATACCGTTCTTGTGTCTGGCCAGGTTGAATTGGCAGTTGTTGCCGATCTTTTTTCTTCCTATGATAATCTTGAAGTCAATATCTCCTCTCCTTTTGAAACTTTACCTACGCAGCTTGCATTTAAAATGAATGGGAATACTGTGCTTGATTCTGATCGTAATGTAGAGAATGCAGGGCAAGTCTATGTTGAAACCTTTATATCTGAAGCTGCTTCTGAGTCTTTTGTAATCTCTGCAGATAGTGGACTTGGCAGTGATGAGATCACTCTTATTCCAGTAAATCAGTATTCATATTCACCCCATTATGGATATTATCTTCCTGGTTTGTTTGATCCTGCTACTGTTTCAGAATATGATTCAAATAAGATGATAAGGCTCCTTTATAACGTATTCTCAGAAACCGACGTTGCTGGCGGCCTTGATTATGGACTAGGTAATCTTGAACGTGTACATCGCCATTCAGACTGGTGGAACAAAACTTATCTTTACAGGATTCCTTTGACTCTTCATGCTGGCGAATTTGATCGTAAATCTTTGGCAGTTTCAATAGATCTTAATGTAACTCCTTTACTAGATAATGTTACAGGTGCATCTCAACCTGCATTCAGAATCAATGGTTTAAGAACTGATTCTATATTAGAAGAAACAGACTCAAGTGGTGTGGCTTCTTTTATTTGGGACACTACTTTGGAGGAAGGAGGACCTCATTTGATTGACTGTATAATCAATAATGCTTCAGAACGTTATATCATAAGAGAACCTGATTCATTATCAGATATTTCTGTTGTAGCTGATAAGATTAATATAAGCTCTGATTATTTAGATAGTCGTGAGATTGATCCTTTCAATTCTTCTAAGAGGCTTGTGCCTTCAGAAGTAGTATATCGTTCAACACATCCTATTGATAAGTATCCTGATAAGCTATATCTTGCAGCCAATGCTACTACAAAATGGCAGACTTCGTCAAGACAAGGCGAGATATATCCTATCGATGGTGCAACAATTCATTTTTATATTATAAAAGACCTTACAATAAGGGATCATCTTACATGTACAGTTAATCTGACAGAGTATGAAGCCAATCAAAAAGATGGTGAAAACCACTGGTATGATCCTTACCATTGTCATGTTGTGTATGATCCACTCAATGATTCTGCCGTAGGTTCTTATAAAGTAATAGTCAATGCTACAAAACCTAACTGGAGTTCGGAGTCAAGAGAGAAGAATTTTTCTATTCGCGGTTATCTTGTAACAAATATCAGTGAACCTGAGAGTGATATCTTCCTAGGTTCAACACTAAATCTTGATGCAGATGTTTTGACTGACATAAATACATCTCCTGATGATTTAAATGTCAAATGGTATTTTCGTGAAACAAATGAGACTTGTTCATCCTGGACAGATACCAATATCACTGGCCAATCTGCTGGTTTTTCAATTGGCTGTGACCTATCAGCAACCAAAACTTATAATCTTATGGCTCGTGCATTTGCAAAGGGTTATGAAAGTCCTAGGACATTTGGGAATTATGAAAATTGCGAAGAGCAACGAAGCAATGCAGACATTCTTGAGTTCCGTGTAAATACTTATGTCAGACCCAATATAACAAGTGGTGTGCATGGCGATCCAGACGACTATATAACACTTGATTCTGATGTTGTTGTTACTGATTCAGGAGAATTGAGTATTGATTGTCAGGTCCTAAAATCCTGTGATTCTATTGAAACACCAATAAATGTGCCTTCCTATGCCGCAAATCTTTCATGTGAAGGATGTACAAATCCCAATGTTACATGGCCTCTGAGTACATCTCCTGATTCTGAGGGGACCTATACCTTTACATTCGATTTTTCAGGGGAAGAGCTTGATAAGGATTATAATTTCACCTGTTCAATCAAAAATTATTCATATTACTATACAAATCCTGCAACTGTCACAAAGACATTGAGACCTGTATCACATATTGGTGATCCTGATTATTGTAATTATGATGGTTATTGTAATGATGGAGAAACATGCCTTAATTGTCCTGAAGATTGTGGTTACGATAATCTTTTTAAGGGAGGTGTTTATAGCGATATGGATCTGGTGGAGGGTGAAAATTATACTTTGCATCAGGAGACTGGATGTGGATGTTATTCGGAGGATTTCTTTTGTGATAGTGTTTATGAAGTAACTTCATCTGCTTGTAGTGATTGCCAGAATTCAGTAACACCTAAAGCCCCTACTATTGTAAGGCAAAGAACTGATGATTGTTGGGGTCTTTGTGATGGTACTAGATGTGATGGTTCTTGTGATGGTGTTTCTTCAGATAATGTGATGGGTAGTGGGGAATCTTTCTTTATATATGCAAATATTGCAGACCCCAATGAGCAAGATAAATTTGACGCGTGGATTGAAGATACTGATGGAACAAAACTTGCTGATATGGAACAGGTTAGTGGGACAAAATATGAGTCTGTCATACCATTTAGTACCGATTCCTTTGTAACTGATAAAACCTATCTGATTATTGCCGAAGATGATAGTCAGGATAAATTAAGATCAAATAAAACTGTTACAGTCTATAAAGATGATGGAATGCCCTCAATCGATTCTTTTACAGTGGAGCCTACAGCACTTGCAGAGGGGAATACTATTACTATCGGAGTCACAGTCTCAGATTTAGGAGAAGGTGTTTCTCATGTCATCCTGCAAAATGGAACTTCAGATAAGACTTACCTTGAAAGGCAAAGTGAGACTTACTTCCAAGGCGAATTGATAGCTAAAGATACTACAGGTTCAGGAAATATGGATATAAATATCTCTGTGTATGACCGTTCAGCTAATGGGCCAGTTGTAGATTCAACTACTGTTACTGTTGATACAAATCCACCTCATATCTATGATTTGTATGCTTCTGAAACTTATTTTGAACCCCCAACTAGCACATTTGATATTACTTTTAGTGCTACTATAGAAGATAGTAATATAGAAGATGCATGGGTGTATAGCCCTGATGAAAACCAAAAAATTTGTGACTTAAACCTTAATGGTGAAAGTCATGAATGTACCGTTACATTTGAGGGAGGTTATCCAAAGTTTGGTTCATCTGATGGTACAGCAAAGGCGACCTATCAATTCCTTGCAAATGATACTTATGGACAGATGTCGGGAAGTGAAGGGATCTGTAATGATGATTGTAAATTCATATTTTATGATTCAACACCTCCTGAAATAAATTCAATTCTTTTGGATGATAAGAGTTGGCCTTCAAATCATATGTATGTTCAGTCAGGAACTGATGTATCAATAAAGGCAGAAATAACTGACAAACCTGTCAATGACAGCTCTTATTTTATCTCATCACGTGAATTGCTAGATTCAAACTTACAGTCAGTAGGTTCCCTTGAACATTATAATGAGGATGTATGGAATATAACACGAACTATAAATGCTGATTCGATATATCATTTGTATGCAGAAGATGAAGCAGGACATTCAGAACAAGTAATGCTTAACTTCACTATAGATGATATTTCACCTGATATAACTATTCTGAGTCCTGTATCTGATGATGTTGTCAAAGGGACAATTTCATTAGTTATAAACATAACTGAACCTCATCTTGAGACAGATGCCATTGAATACCGTGTGCTTACTGATGGTAGTGAGAGTATACCCTGGAGTAAACCTATTCATGATACAGGTGGAATCTATGAAGATTCGATTGCTACTTCAGTGGATCTCAATGATAGTGAAGATACCGTTATTCAGGTTAGGGCTAATGATACTGCAAAAAATAAAGGTTCTACAAGCGTATCCTTTATTGTTGATAATACAAAACCTACTATCACAATAGACTCACCTCTTGAAAGCTCAACGATAGAAGGACTAGTGTGGCTTAATGCAACGGTTGAGGATGAGACAAGTGGCTTGGCAGAGGTAAGTTATAGAATCGATGAGGAAGGATTTAATTCATCTTGGGATACTATTGATCCCTATGCTTACCAATTCAATTCATCACATTATATTGATGGTAATGTAAGCATATGCATACGAGCCTTAGATAATGGTAATAACCAACGTGAGGTTTGTATAGATCCTGTTAATATAGATAATAACGCTCCTGTAATCAATATAACTTCTCCTGAAAACCTTACTCATTTGTCTGGTGCAGTAAACTTGAGCGCACAAATCTATGATGAAGCTGGTAACCCTAATCCTGGTTCATATAGCTGTGGTTTTGCTTCTACAACTGAATCCTCCAATATTGTAGAAGATGAGAACTTTACCTGTAGCCTTTCGACAAAGGGATTGGATAATCATACATGGTATGATCTTTATGTTAATGCATCAGATAAACTTGGTCATACTTCAATCAAATCCATCCAGATTTGGGCAGATAATCTACCACCTAATGTTTCACAAGTAACCTTGAGTGATTCAATCCTTTATGAAGGACAAGAAATTGAAGTTGTTGTTAATGTAAGTGATGAGTCAGATTTCTCAATTAAGAATGTTACGGTAGATTCACAGATTATTACATGGAATGGTAGTATTTGGGTTGGTAATGTGACACCTTATATGGATTCTGAGCCCTTTGATAATCTTTCAATAGTTGTTTATGATCATGCAGGAAATAATGTTGATGTTACTTCTCCTTTTGAATGGGATATTGGTGATGTATCCATTTGGAACTTCACCAGCAATGCAATGTATGGATATTCTTCATCTGAACAAGAACTTGATTTTTCAGTATATGCTAAAGATGATGATGACAATCTCAAGAATGTAACAGTAGGTTCAATAGAAATGACAAATTCTGGAGGTAATCGATTCGTAGGGACTGGAACTCCTGAACAAGCCAATGGTTGTGATTCAGAAGGATTGTGCACTCTTTCAGCTGTTGTTTTTGATGAAGGAGAAAATTCTAACAATGTCTCTTTAAACCTTACAATTGATAATACACCTCCTTTAATCCATAAATTTACCATTTCCACGCGTGATTCTTACATGAATTCATATGATAATTACTCATATCTTATCCAGGCAGGTGACAGTATTGGATTACTAGAAGCAAAAATAAATGGAATTAGTATGAATGCAAGTTCCATGTCTACTTCTGTAAACTATACTTTGTCAGCGAATGCTACTTCTATTGGATGCACTGCTCCTGTAGCACCATATTCTAACTGTACTATCCAGGGTTCAGTCTATGACTGGGTCCTTAATAATGACACAAAAACTATTAATGTTAAGGTTGATGATTTCAAGCCAATCTTTTCAGGTATATCTGTAAATGGTCAGTTAACCACTCCTTTAGTCTCCCGTGACGGAATGGTGTTTCTTGCGGTAAATCTTTCAGGAGAAGGCCCTAATACAATCCATCAAGTCATTGCCGAACCTACTGCTCATGAAGCAGGGAACCAGTCACTTAGTTGGAATGGAAGCCTATGGACAGGTGATATCAAGATTGATAATGATAATTATATCAATCTGAGCGCAACAGATAAGGCCTCGAATACTGCATACAACAATTCCTTTAGAATAGATGTAGATCTTTCTTATCCTGAAATAAGAAATTTCACTTCAGATGCACTAGATGCTTATTCTCGCAATGATTCTGTAATCAATTTCACAGCTGATGTAACTGATACTAATCTGGATGAAGTTTTTCTCTCCTCTAATCATACTGATGAATGGTATTTAATGAAGAATAGTTCACCTTCAAGATGGTACTTGAATATGACTCCTGCAATCCTTGGTTGTCCTTCTAATGGATATTGTAATATCCAAATTGAGGCTACAGATCTTGTTAATAAAACACAGAATGATACTTATACTTTGATTATGGATACAATTGAACCTTCAGTTTCTATGGTTAGCTTATATAATTCTATTACTGGAGTTGAGGATCTTGTTAAGTTTAACGGATCTTTGGAGGTCATTGTCAATGTTACGGAAACAAATGAGACAATCCATTATATAAAAGCTGAAGACCAAGAACTTTATTGGAATAATCAATACTGGTATGCTTCAAATATTACAGTAAGGAATACAGCTTCCCTGAACTTAACAATTGCAGATAAAGCTGGTAATTTGGCTTTTGTTAATGAGTCATATAATTTGGATGATGAGAAACCCATTATTCAAAACTTCAATTCATCTGAGAGATATAATGTCTCTAATCCTGAGACAACTATAAATTATACTATCAAACCTAGGGATGATAATGGAATATATCGTGCTGTATTGAGATCTGGTAACACTGAAATGTTACTTTCTAATCTAGATCCTGTTGATTTTACAGTCCTTGATTATTACTATATAAATGAAATTATGTTAGGCCCTGATTTTGGATGCACTGAAAATAATCAATCATGTTTGCTTGATATAATTGTATATGACCGGGCTTATAATAATAATACCCTAAATCTTAATATAACCATTGATATGGTTGATCCAGTAGTTCATTCATTCACTTCGCCTGATTTCATTGAAGGAATAAATAATACCAAAATCCTACAGACCAGTAAAGTTGTTAATTGGACTGCTGAATTAACTGATACAAATCTAGTGGCATCTTATATCCATCTAATAGAGTCTAATGATAATTCACATAATGAGAGTGTACATTTAGGTTTGGTAAAAAAAGAGGAATACTGGACAAATAGTAGCTATCTTGAACTTTTTGGTGCAACTAATGGGTCATATGTCATGGAAGTAGTTGCACTTGATAAGGCTGGTAATTCCGGAAAAACCAATCTTACTTTCCTTGCAAGCAGTGCTGCGCCTGAAATACATTCATTGGCAGTAGACAAAAGTTTTGTTGAAATTGATAAGAATGTTACTGTTTATGTGAATGTGACCAGTTCAACTGCAGTAAATTATACCCATATTCATGTATTTCCTCCAGGGCAAGATGCCCATATAGCTGAGATGGTCTTGGTAAGAAATTATTCCTCAGAAGGCATTAAAGATGAAAATGGCCTGACTGTATATGGCGGAATCTATGAATACTCTTATAGAGGAGTGTATGATGGAACACATAATGTCAGTATCTATTCAGTTGATATAGAAGGAGATGGTGCGGATCATGAACATCGTTATAATAATCTCTTTACTGTACTAGGTAAGACTACTGGGGCGTTGGATCTCAATGTTGAACCTTCACAACCAATTGATAACTTGACATATGGTTATAATCAGACTTTGCTTGTCAATATTACGCTTAATAATACTGGAAAAGTAAATATGTATGATGCCGTTTTGGATATTGATGAGTTTGAAGGGACATATCTTAATAGTTCTGAATATGTATGTGATCCTGTTATTTTACCTGATGAGACATGCAAACTTGAGAGAAACATAACTGTAACTTCCCAGGCCCCTGTTGGACAATCTAATATTAATATTCGAGGGTTGTGGGATAATCCAGAAGGGTCTGTGGATTCAAACTCAACAGCTCATACTGTAACAATAGAACCTAATCATATGATAAAGATCCTGAATCCTACTCTGTCATACTCAACACTTTATAATCAAAACCTTACAGTTGGAACCATTCTTTTACAGTCTTATGGTAATACAAATATAAAGAATGTGCAGTTCAGTTTTGATTCTATATCAGGTTCCATACCTCCTGTTTTTGTAAGTGATTCAGGATTCGATATAAAAAAGAATGAGGTCTATCCTGTTAATTTGAGTGCGCAGGTCAATGGAAGAGGAATGTTCTTTGCTAATCTTACAGTTGAACTTGATGGTTTGTGTGAACCCGAAAGTAATTGTTATGATTGGAAACTTCTTACTTTATCTGTATATGATTTTATCAATCTGTCACTATTAAGTCCCTATGGTGAAAAAGACAGAGGTTACCTTGATATTGGGTGTGAAATCAGAAATCTTTCGGAAAATTTACCTGTGGAATCTTATTCGGTATATCCATTTATTTTAAATGATTCCTCTGCGTTTCAGCAGTTTGCAGTATCTGAAGAAATAGTCATTCCATCTGATTATCTGTTGGAACTATCTCCAAAATATCTAATTACTAATGCCACAATTACTTTTAATACCAACGAAAGACATATGTTGACGCTTTCATCTGATTATGGTTCAGAACCATTCAATAATACCTTTGAGGTATCTAATGGCACTATGGTAAACATTCCTGTGAGTTCACTAAATAATTTTACACCAACAGAAGATTGTGTCTTAGATCCAGAGTATCCAGAAGACAATTGTTTTTACTTACTAGAGTTTAACTCAAATGATCCTTTCACTGCTGATATATTCATCAATATAACTTATATTACTCCTCTGTCAAATTGTCCTGATGGTACCGAATATACTGGTACTTACTGTTATTATAATAAAAGCTTAGAAGATACTTGTCTTGAGGGTTTTGTAGATAAAGATACTTATTGCGCGCATGTACCTCTTTTGAAGGATCAGTTCAAAACTGATGTAAATGGTATTATGGAACATACAGTAAACACTTCACTTTATCTACCTGGTGAATATCAAGTTGGCTGTGCCATAATACGTGATGATTCACTGTTCTATCTACCTGGAAATGATTTGGAAATGACTAATATTTCTTTGCGTGGTTCTTTAAACATGTCAGTAAGGCAAGAACCAAGCGAACCAATTTACTGGTATAATACGTCTGATCCTCATTCTCTTATTGTATCTGCCAATGTGACGGATGAGCTTAATTTGCCTGTCCAAAATGCAACAGTTCATATGTATTCACATGCAACCCTTGATAATTCTTTCACTGAGGTTTCAAGTTGTAATACTGATGCAAATGGCTCATGTATTATAGAATGGGATCCAACAACAACCACACAAGGTACTTTTGATATATATTATAATGTGACAAAGGATTATTATCACGCATCTGATACCTATGAGGATTCAGTAACCATAATCGGAGGTCTATCTATAAAGATGTATAGCCCTGAAGATGAAGAGATCCTTTACCTTGGTCATATTATGAGTACCAATGTCTCTCTTATTGATAACGGCACTGAAACAGGTTTTGGGAATCTTACACTTAATGTAACTTTTGATGGCATGCAAATAACCAACAAATCCTACGATGAAATCTTGCTTGATCATCTGGTATATGAGCTTGGTGAACATAGTGTCAATGCTTCAGTTTATTCAAATCTTAGTGAGGAGCCAGATGCGACTATAATGCATGATGTCAAATTGTATGATCTATTGAATATATCCGAACTTTTAGCTAATGTAACTTCAACTCCAAGAAATAATGGGACTATAAATATTTCTGCTACTATTGTACGCATGAGTAATGGGGAGGGAGTTTCTAATTATGATTGTAATTGGTATCTTGATGGTTCTAGTTTAGCTGTTACCCAAACAAATGATACAGGAGTTTGTACTGTTCAATATAAATTCAATGAGTCACATTCAGTAGGTCCACATGATATAACTGTGATGATCCAGGATGATGATTCTTTATTCTATCATGCATATTCTGAGAATTCCTCAATTCAAATAAACCTTACTGAATCTTTGAATCTTACAATATTTTCAGATGTTACGAAATTTCATCGTGGTGGGACTGAAGATTTGATCTCTAGAGTAAAGGATGATTTCTCTCTTTTAGATGCAAATGTAACCTGGTCTCTTTATAATGAGAGTTCCTTGGTAGAAAAAGTTACTGGCAATGTTACGGAATACAATTTTACTTCTGATTACCTTCTTGGCAACTATACTTTAACTGTCAATGCTACAAAACCATATTATTATAAGGATACAATCACCCATAACACTTCAATATATGGTTGGTCAGAGATAGAGCTTATTCCTTCTATTGAACCAATCGATTATCGGGATTCTGAGACCACCTTTACTTGTCGTGTCACTGATTCAAATAATTCAATCACCGAACTTAATGGTATCAATTTGTATCCTGTGACATTCTATATCAAAAATTCTTCAGGAATTATTTCTACTTATCTTAATTATACTGATTCAAACGGTTCACTTGATGGCTTTGCTACAGGTTATTTTAATACCTCTGGATTTGCTCTTGGGAATTACACATACGGGTGCAATATCGATAGTTCAGAATCCCTTTTCTATGATCCAGTGCTTGGAAATGTCTCAAAACCTGTTACTCTTTATGACACTTATGATATAAGCATTGGCCTTAATAGATCTGGAGTCTATCGTGATGATAAACCAAATCTTCCATCATCAGTCATGATCACTGCAAATGTCACTGATAGTGGATCAGCTATTGAAAATGCCTGGGTAAGATTCAAGTCAGGAAATTCATTCATATTATCTGCAGGGGAAGAGATTTCCTGTATTACTGATGTGAATGGTACTTGTTCAGTATCCTGGAATCCTTCATCTGATATACAACGAGGCAAACACATAATTACAGGGGATGCAAGTAAGAAGTATTACCTGCCTCAGATGGAGAATAATGAAACACTAGAGATATATGCATATTCAGAACCGAGGATTATTTCACCTGTTGAAAATGAGATTTTTGTAAGAAGTTCTGTAAATAGAACGGTTCCAATAAGTTGTGATGTTCTTGAAACTTTTAGAAATGCATCGACATTCAATTATAGCTATCCTTTGACACTTGTCATTCCTAATCCCTCATATCTTGCTTTCAAGACTTATAACGGGCTAATTGAATATACCCGTAGGCACTCTGGCACAGAATCAGAAAAACTATTGCAATGGTCTAGTTACAGTACAGAGGGGGCTCATGAAATAATTTCAAATGGAAATCTTAAGATTACTGGAAAGAATTATACCGCATATATTGCAGATTTAAATCTTAATATAACTGATTATGATCGTGTTTCTGTTTATCTTAGTAACATTAGTAATAATGCTGAATGGCGCATGGAATATAAGGATAAAGATTACTGGGTGCCTTTATGGGATTATAAAAATGGAACATACGTAGATTCAATGGATATTAATGTTACTGCAATTGCTTTACATGTTAGGTCTACCAATGCAAGTAATGCTTCTATTATAATTGAATCTATCAATTTTACAGAGACAGAATATGATTCATTCAATTATATGGGTCATCAAGAATTTTTCAATTCAAATGATGCCTACAATTCAGGAAGTATGGAACGTATTTTAGAGTTAGAGAATTCACCAACATATCAGCGATGGTATGAAAACGATCCAGCACTTTCTGCTGGTAGGTCTGATTTTGCAGTGCAGGGCAATTATAGTCTTTTCGCTAATCTAACTTCACTTTCACCCGGTTACTCAGGCCGTATTAAGTATGCTTTCACTGATCCTTCAAATGCTTTTGCAGACCCTGAATATGTTGGACTATGGATTTATTCTCCACGTGATTATCTCTCCTATAAATTTAGATTGATAGATGATTCCTCTCAATATACAAAGTCATTTGGATCAGGCTTTAGGGGATGGAAATATCTGCAGCTTCCACTCGAAGCTTATGAAGATATTGTTGAATTTGAATTAATAATAGTAAATAATGGAAGTCAGCCGGTTACTGATTTAGTCTATTTTGATGATTTCCATCTTATCTATAACACTACTACATTGCCTAATGGACCTGTTAATATAGATTGGAGGTTCAATTCATATGATTCCTTTAGTATTGGTTGTCTTATTAATGATAGTTTTTATTATAATACCTCAAAAGCAAGCGATTGGAGCCATTTTGCAATAACTTCACCGACAGGAGAAACTGATGAAAAAGATCCTGCACCTCCTTTAAATGACGATACAAAAAATAACGCTGAGGTTGTAGGGTTTAGTATTCAGCCAAAATATGATAAATTCTTGATACCAACTAATGATACAGGAGTACTTACAAATTTTACTATCACAAATAATCTTGTGACTGAACAAACGTTTGCGCTTGATATTTATAGCGATATCCTTGAGACAGAACCATCAATTACTGTTCCTGGAGGTTCATCAGTCACCATACCTGTTTTTTATGATACTGAAGGTCTTGGGCCTTATTCATATGAAGATGAGATAGATTATATCCGGGTAACAAACAATGCATCCGGAATCCTTGAATCAAAGCTTGAGATCACTGCCAGGGAATTGTCTGTTGATATTTTGTCTCCTCTGGCAAGTTCAGCCATTACTGATGCAGTCGCAGGGGATACGATAGTTGTTGATACTCATCTTTCATTCAATTACCAGAATGATCCTGATCTACTTTCAGAGCTTGTTCCAAAAGTGTCAATAAATGGAGAACCATGTGTGCCGGTTGAGCGTGAGTTTGTACCTACTACATGGAGCGTAAGTTGCCGATTGCCTTCTCTTGAAGGTAACCCTCTCAATACTACACTCAGTGTATCACATTCAATCAGCTACCTTTCCAATAAATCAATAACTGCTGTAGGAACAAAAGAGGATTCTGTGCCAGGTGCAGTTATATATCGTGATGTTTCAGGACCGGAGATGGAGCTTGTTGATATTAGTTCACATCCTGATGGTAAGTTATTGAATGTTTCATTGTTTGATTATAGTGGTATTTCACATGCTAATGCTCATCTTATTGAACCCCGATTCATGAAAGTTCATGACCTGTTTGGATATTCAGGTTCACAGGTCTCTAGATTCTCAACCAGTTCAGGTAATTTCAGTATTGACTTGCCTGAAAATGTGACAGTAAGTGAAAATTCATTCCTAATCTCAGTTTCAGAACCTATTCAGGATCCAGTGGTTGAGGTTGATGGTGATGTGTTATGGCAATATTCTGGAATACTTGGTACTAACAAAGATTTTGAGAACGGTTCTGTCTTCAATGTAACTAGGCCAGGGCAAAGTACAACCATCAAAATACCCAAAGGGGCTCAAGTGACAGATTTCAGCCTTTTTGCTGAAAGTTTTTTAGGGGAAGAATCATTTACTGAGCCAACGTCTCTTGCATTAGACGCAAATAATCTTTTTGTTTCTGATTCGCAAGCAGGACTGATATACAAATTTGATTCAGAGACTTTTGAATTTAAAGGCTCATTTGGAAACGTCAGGACAAATACATATGATACTTTGGATTTACCTATTTATATAACTACTTCACTTGGTGGTGTGGATGTTCTTGATACAATTGATGGTAGCCTTAAATTCTATAAGGAGAAAGAAGATTCATACACTTTTGATGGTATACGTGCAGATTCCTTTAATTTTCCACGTTCAGTCTATCATGATGGTTCGAAATATTATATTGCAGATACTGAAAATGATCAGATAGTAGTACTGTCTGATTCATATTCTGTTATAGAAACATTCAATAGTACATGTACTTCATATCCATTGGATAATCCTCTAGATGTTGTTGTTGACGATTCTTATATGTATGTGGCAGATAACCAAAGGGTTATGATATATGATAAAGAAGGTGATTGCCATGAGCTATTCCTTAAGCTTGATAGTGCTAGAGGCAACAATTATGAGTTCAAATCTCCTTCATCATTGTTTGTCGATGAAACCTTCCTTTATGTTGCAGATTCAGAACTAAACACAGTCCGTCTTTATGAAAGGAATAATTCTTTTATTTATAACTCTACACTTGAAAATGTATCCCGTCCAAGAGATATTATTGCTGAAGATTCGAGATTATATGTTATTGATTCACTCAATGATGAGGTTTTGATATTTGAAGATGGTAAATTAAACCTAACATTAAAAACTTTCAGTTCAGGATATCCTTATGATCTTATTATTGATGTAGGTAATGATCGTTATGATAGTCCGGTAGTCACAACTAACATTGAATACCGTAACAAGACAATTCTTGATGGGTCAACTTTCAATGGTACATTTAACCGAGATGTACTTTCAATTGGAGGAGAATCATTTATTGATGCAGCTAATGAGTTTATATCACAATGTGAACCTTCTTATGACCAATATGGTACCGGCTTTTGTGATTTGCCTATATCAGTAGATTATGCTATACCTGGGAAAATTCAGTTGCGTAACCTTACTTTATCATATGATTTTGATCATTTAATTTCAGATTTTGAAGGAAATTCCTTTACATATTCTTCTAATTCAGAAGAGGAACTTATGTTCTCAAACCTTAGTATATTTTATACGCAGAATTATTCCACTTATGAACTTGAGCCTGGTTGGTCGACTTTGTTGGATAATTTCTCATATCCTGGTGAATACTCTGTTGTTGTCAATGCTTATGATACTCTTGGTCATTCTACAAGTACAGATTATGTAATTGACCATTTTTCTGAAATACCTTTAATAAATGATGTGGTATCCAGCTCTCAAATTACAGGTTCACTTGCTTTCCTTGATGATGACTATGAAAGAACAATCTACAATTTTACTATTTCAGATACCCTTAATGAGTCAATCTTTAATCGTAGCTTGTATGATCTGAATATGGATATGATGATTCCATATTATAGTGAAAAGACAGTTGGTGAATTCGAAACTTCACTTTATTTTGATGATGTATCATTTGTATTGAGCAGGGATAATACTACTAACATCTCTGGAATATTAGATCCGATACAGTTAAATTCATATGACTTATTTTCAATATCAATGCCTGAAAATACCAAAGGTCATCCTTATCTTTCTTCGCAAAGAAAATCTACATTATATGGGTATGTTGGTATCTCAACTGGTTTTTCATTTGATAATATGCGTTTAGTATTCAATTATACCCCTTTACTTTCGGAGATTTCTTCTCTTAGTACCAGTTATGTTCCACGTGAGGACCGTTTCTTTATTTATAGATGTAGTTATAGTAATATTAGCAATTGTGGCAGTTCGGACTGGGTAAAGCTTGATAGTACTCAACGTGATGAAATAGATAATCTGATATGGGTTAATTATGATAGTACTTCAAGCTATGTTGTTGCTGAGGATAATTCAAGTGAAATATATGATGAGGATTCTTCTAGTAGAGATGATAGTAGTAGTTCTTCTAGCAGTTCTTCTAGTAGCTCATCTACTGATTCACCTCAATCACTACCTAGTCCAAAATCTACTTTCTGTGGTGATGGTATATGTGATGAGGATGAGAATATTTCATCCTGCCCGGAGGATTGCCTTACGAACGAAAGAATTTATCTGTCCTGTGGAAATGGGATCTGTGATCTTGGTGAAAACATAGAAAATTGTCCTGATGATTGTTCAGATCTTCCATTTTATTCGACATATGATTTTCAAAAGATATCATTGGCTCCGGGTTCTAATGAGACATATTACCTTACACTTACCAATCGCGCCAATAAGACCTTTGAACCGGAAATCATGCTCAATGGAGCTTTTGTCAAAAGGTATATCGAGCTTTCAGATTCAAAGATAATACTTGGTCCTTATGAAGAAAAGTCTGTCAAGGTTAGTGTTTTAATACCTGAATCAGAGACTCCTGCGGTCTATTATGGGGATCTTGTCATTAAGTTAGATAACAGACAGCAAGATAAACCTTTTACCCTTGAAATAAATCGATTAAATATAGTACCTTTCAGAATATCTCATGAATTGATATCTACAAAGATAAGTGTGAATGGTGAACCCCTTCGTATAAGGTTGAATGCTCATGATTCTTTGCGCTCAAATGCATCTGTTAATATCACTTACAGAATTGAGAATGAAGATTCCGTAATATATTCGGAAAATGAGGTTCTTTCGCTTGGGAGCATTAAAAATTATATCAAGGAACTTAATTTCACTAATTCAACGAAAGTTGGCAGGTATTATGTATTTATAAATTTTGATAGCGGCGAATATTCAAATGAGCGTGTGGATTCCTTCATGATTTACCAGCCTTTCTGGACACCACAAAAGGTCCGTGCTTTCTCGATATTTATGATAATTATCATTTGTGCTACTCTTGGATATTACAGCTGGCAAAAATATTCTGCCTGGAAGCGTGAACGTATGCGTTATATCCCTCCAGATTTCACAACAATCCCGCGCAAAGGAGATTCAATGCTTCAAGTCGGAAAGGTTGCCGAATCTTCACATAAAGCATATCTTAATCCAAATGACATGACTACTCATATACTGGTTTCGGGAAGTACTGGTTCAGGAAAAAGTGTTACTACAAGTGTAATTGTAGAAGAAGTCCTTTTGAAGAATATTCCTGTGATTATCTTTGACCCTACAAGCCAGTGGACAGGCATGCTAAAACAGCTAAAAGATCAAGATATCTCTGCTTGTCTTAAACAGTTCGGATTATCTGCTGAGGATGCCAAATCATTCAAAGGATTAATCTATAGGGTGGATAATCCAAAGATAGATATCGATTTTGATAAGTACATGAATCCAGGCGAAGTTACTGTTTTTGACTTAAGCCAGCTTAAACCTGGAGAATATGATCAAGCGGTACAGCGTATTGTTGATAAAATCTTTTCATTATCGTGGCCGGAAAGTCCTGAATTAAAGATGGTTCTGGTGTTTGATGAAGTGCATAGGCTTCTTGAAAAGTACGGAGGAACAGGAGGATATCTTGCTTTGGAAAAGGGATGCCGTGAATTCAGGAAATGGGGTATTGGAATGATTATGGCAAGCCAGGTAAGTACTGATTTCAAAGAAGCGGTTGCAGGAAACATAATGACTGAAGTGCAGATGAATACAAAGAGCATGGATGATATAAAGCGTATCGCCTCAAAATATGGGGCTGAATATTCAACAAAAGTCTCTAGACAGGGTATTGGAATCGGAATGGTTCAGAATTCAAAATATAATGATGGGAAGCCTTGGTTTGTACATTTCAGACCACCTTTACATGACCCACATAAGCTATCTGATGAGGAACTAGAACAGTATAGCAGTTATGCTTCACGTCTTGATAAGATTGAAGCAGTTATACAGAAGGCTAAAGCAGGAGGTAAGGATGTATCTGATATAATGCTAGAATTTAAGTTAACACGTGATAAACTAAAGGAAGGCAGTTTTAAGATGGTAGATATATATCTTAAATCTCTTGAGGACAGGGTGAAAAAGATATGAGATTACTTAACCTCATAGGACTAATTGTATTGCTTATTCTTACTTCTTTCTCTTATGCTGCTTGTGAGGGGTCTTGTGAAATTGAGTGCGGTGACGGAAGATGTGATGTAGGTGAGAACTCCTATAATTGTCATGAGGATTGCTCTCGTTTTCCATATGATTTCAGCACAAATTTCTTGGATCCAACCTTTACTAAAGGGAATAGATCATTTTATCTGGAATTTCAAAACCGTATTAATTCAACATTATTCTTGACTATAGATGCAAGTTCATTAGAGGATTTTGTCAAATTATCTGTTAAAAATCTCACTCTTGTTCCTTTAGCATCGAAACGTGTTAATTTCACTGTGTCTGTTCCTCGTGATACACCTCCAGGAAAGATAAGAGGTGAATTCAAGATTGGATATGAAGATAGTTTCAAGTATATTCCCCTTTCTTTTACAGTCATGAATCTTCGTAATACACTTGTGGAGCTTGATGTATTGGCTCTTACAAAGGAGATTGAGCCTGATGGTGAACTCACTTTCTTTTCAGAGATATATTCTTATGAATCTGAGGCCATAAATCTTTCTCTGTTCTATACACTTGAAGACATAAGAACTGGTGAGATTATCCATAAATTTAATAGGAACATTACAATCTTTTCCTCAGAAACCTTTATTGATTCTTTAAATCTTAGTGATCCTGATCTTTTTTCATCTCCTATAAAGGAAGGGCAATATCTTGTAGAGGTCTCAACTTTATTTGACGATGATAATATTTCTTCGTCAAGTGACTTTTTTGTTTCAGTTCCTTTCTGGACGCCTGCAAGAGTAAGAATTGTTTCGGTGTTAGGAAGTATCTTGTTTCTTGGGTTTGCGGGTACTTTTTTCTATTTTAGGTATCAAAAATGGAAGCTTGAGAGGATGAGGTATATCCCTCCAGATACAAAAAAAATACCTAAGAAAGGGCCAGATATGTTTCATGTTGGTAAATTACCTGAAATAAATAAACAGGCTTATTTTAATCCAAGAGATCTTACAACACATTGCTTATGTGCAGGAAGTACTGGTTCAGGAAAAAGTGTTACAGCTAGTGTTATCGCTGAGGCAGCATTGCTTAATAATATTCCTGTGGTTGCATTCGATCCTACCAATCAATGGACTGGATTTGTTAAGCAATTGAAAGATAAAAATATTCTATCTTATTATAAACAGTTTGGATTGTCTGATTCTGATGCCCGTTCTTTTAAAGGATTAATCTACACTGTTGATAATCCTGAGGTAGATATCAATATCAAGAAATTTATGAACCCTGGGGAGATAACTGTGTTTAATCTCAGCAATCTTAAGACTGGTGAATATGATCAGGCTGTGAAACGTATAATTGATAAGATATTTGAACTTTCATGGCCAGAAACACATGATCTTAAGGTTTTTGTAGTTTTTGATGAATGTCACCGACTTCTTGAAAAGTATGGTGGTAAGGGAGGATATGTTGCTCTTGAAAGAGCTTGTCGGGAGTTCAGGAAATGGGGAATAGGTCTTTTGATGATTAGTCAGGTAAGTGCAGATTTCAAGCAGGCAGTTGCCGGGAATATATTGACTGAGGTACAGATGAACACAAAGAATGTAGAGGATATCCAAAAGATTGCTCAAAAGTATGGAACTCAGTTTTCCACAAAAGTCACAAGACAAGGTGTAGGTGTTGCAATGGTCCAAAACCCAAGGTATAATGATGGAAAACCTTGGTTTGTGCAATTCAGGCCACCTTTACATGACCCTCACAAAATCTCTGATGAAGAACTTAATCTTTATAGTCGTTATTCATCCACTCTTGATGAATTTGAAGCTAAACTTGAATCTGTACCTGATAATGTGGATGCCAGGGATGCTATGATGGAACTGAAGCTTACCAGGAACAAACTTAAGGAAGGACATTTTAAGATGGTCGATATCTATATCAAATCACTTGCAGATAAGGTAGATAAAATTTCAAGAGGTATTAAGTAATGGCACAACAAGATGATCGAGAAAAGGATGTTTTAACGAAGGAAGATTTCAACAAGCTTGAGGCTAGTGAGTCGAAGAAAAGCATATTCAAGAGAATCTTTGGAAAAAAAGAAGAAAAGAAAACAGAAAAGAAAAAGGAAAATGACTATGTTGCCCCCATATCTTTTAATGAGATGATTAATGAGTTCTATAACCTTAATGAGAGGTTTGATAACTTGCTTGTTCAGGTAGAGAAACAGGCCGGCCGAATTGAAATGGTGGAAGAATCAAAGAAAGCCTTTGATGAGAAACTTGTTGGTATCACTACTCAAATGGGGGAGTTAAGATCAAATCTTGTTTCACGTGAAAGATTTTTTGATAGAATGGAATCTGAATTTACCAGTATGAAACAGATTGTTTCAAAGGCGAAGCCAGAAATACTGGATATACGGTTTAAACAGATAAATAATTATCTCCATAAGCTATATGATAGTCTCAATCATTTTCAGACTAAGATGAATGAAAGAGGTGCTTATCTTAATGAATTGAATTCACAATTATCTGAGCTTCATAAGGTGCGTTCAGAAGTAACTTCTCTTCGTGAAGAAATGGAGAAAATCAGTGTTGTTAAAGAGACTAAAAAATATGTGGACCAAAAAGCAGGAGAGATTGAAAAACTTTACTCTAACATAGTTGATAAATTTTCAACAATGGAAAAATCCATTGATAGGGTTAAGTCACTTGAGGATTCCTTTAATAATATGAAAAAATCAGTTGATAGACTTAAGCTTCTTCCAAAGATTGTTGCCACTAAAAAAGAAATGGATACATTATATTCCTTTATTGAAACTCTGAAATCTGATGTTGATCTTGACCTTTCAAAAGTAAAAATTTCACCAGAGGTCTCAATTGATGCAGGAAAAGAAATGGATGCATTGATAGCCTGGGCCAAATCAGAAATCTCAGCAGGGAAAAACGAATCTGTTATTGTATCAATGGCAGTTTCGAAAGGATGGAAAGAAGACCTTGTCAGGCAAGCAATCAAACTTGTTCGTGAGTGATGTTTCGTTTTTTATTTAGCTGGATTTTTGTATTTATTATAATAGTTAGCCCTGTTTTAGGTTTTGTTGAACCATATGTTAGAGGATTACCTGGAAACACATCAATAAGTGGACCTGACTCGATTGTGAAATACAAAAAAATCTATTTTGATTCCTGGGAGAATGATGTTATTTCTGGAGGTCTTGCTAATCTTAATCATACACAAAGAGAGACCAGTTATGAATACTATCTTCTTTTTAATGAAACAAGATTTCCAGTAAATGGGTCATTTTATTTTTCAGTTTCAGGGCGTGATCCTCTTCTAAAAGATGCCGCTATTAGGCTCTTAAGGGATTCAAGGAGTTTCTGTGAACCCCTCTCAGGAGATTTTTCATGCCACTATGAGGATTTTCAGGCGTTTGAGATTCTTAGATATTCCAGAGCTGCCAGAGTTATTAATGGGAGTTATGCTGATATTGTCATTAACTTGAGTACTGCAAATATAACCTCTGGTTCTTACATAAGCTTAGGTCATTGCGATCATTCGTATGGTGATTTCAATTGTGAGACAAATAAAAATGATATGCAGCATGAGGTATACGGTGGAGTTAAACAAGGGCTTCTTATATATAGTTTATGGAATGCATATTCTGTTACTGGGAATAAGACTATAAGGGAATTGGCTCTTAATTATACTATGGGCCATGCATCTGATTGTGATGTGTGGGAGGAAGATTATTCTTGCGCAAGCAATGAGAGTCAAGGATACATGACATTAGGTTATTTTGAGGCATATCGTAACACAAATAATCTCACTTATTATGAGAAGGCTCTCAAGCTTGCCAGCGCAGAAGCTGGAGCGCTAGGTGGCCTTTCACAGTTAAAGGCTTATCAATTGACCCATGATGAAAAATATCTGACACGTGCCAGAGAAATAATCTCTTCTCTTGATACTTGTGGGGAATGTTCTTCTGAAGATATAGGGCAGCTAATGATGCTTTTTTCTGAGGCATATCTTACTACTGGTGAAGATCAATTCATACTATCTTTACAAGATCTATTATCTACTGAACCAAATGATTGTAATGCCTTTAGCTCGAATTTATCATGTGAGGATCCAGCAGGACAGGGACTTTATGCTATTGGCTTTTTAGATGCTTATCTTACATTACCAGGTCAACCAACCTTTACTAAAGTGAAGGTCAAGAATGCATCCTATAATTCGTTAATGACAATTGATGCTGACCTTTATGGATATTTACCTGATCCAATGTTGCATTATAAGAATATATATTCCCCTTCCTGGAATTCTGTGCCTCTGGATAATGTATCAATCGATACAACATCTCTTGGGGAGGGAATTATTGAGTTTTTTTTCAATTCTTCAAGAGGTATAAGGTACCCTGCAAATTCATTACATCTGGTATTACCCCATGAGTTTGAGACTTTCAGGAGAAATGCACAACTTCTATCAGAGCAGGATCCAGTACATTTCTGTGGTCCTTTTGGGACAAATAAATATTCTAATTATAGTTGTAAGGAAGAAGATATGCAGGGATGGATGATACTCTCAAGGGCTTCCTCATTTTTTTTCCATAATTCCTCGAAAGATATATTCAAAGACCAAATCTTAGAATTTAGCCAGTCTTATATTGATGATAATAATTTCTCAAGGAGTACATGTGAGTTTCTGGATTCTGATTACGTCTGTGAAGATATTAGCGAGAATCTTGCAATTGATAATTTTTGTGAGCCCGGCCCTGTAAGGCAATCTATGATGGCATCCTCATTCCTTTCAATATATGCTGATTTTGATAAATCGGTCAAACAAATTCCGCTTAATTATCTTGAACATCCCTCAAGTGATTGTTTTCCATTGAAAGGAGATTTTAATTGCTCATCACCTGAGTATCTTGCACTTTCTTATTGGAAAGGGTATTGGATGACTGGTGAGCCACTTTATTATTCTGTTGCTTATAATCTTACCCAGCGGGTTGATAATTCTTTGATGTCCGCTATTTCTTTGCTTAAAGGCTATGAGATCACTGGATCTGAAGATTTCTTATCCAAGGCAAATATAATCTTGTCAAATTTTAGTGATTTGTGCGTAAATACAAGTTGTGAACCAGAATTCTTGGGTGAAAATATTTTGGCCTATTGGGAAGCTTATAGAATAACTGCTAACATGACTTATGCATATGATGGTTATCTAAAGGCAACATCCTTAACTGATGGACGCCTTGAGGACTGTAATCCCAATTCCCCTTCTTATGATCCATTGAATCCTGAGACACTCGACTCTTTTAGATGCTTTACTCCTGATACACAAGGTCTCTTGACTTTTGCTTTTACTAAAGCAGCGCAGAATTATTTCCTGTCGTCAAATCACTCTTTTTCAGTGTCAATGAGTCCAGTAGAAAATATAGGATATAATTCAAATCATACGGTTTCATGCAGTTTTGAAAATACAGGGAATGTAAGTGTAAAGAATGTTTATCTTTCACTTAATACCTTGCAAGATGTTGTTTCAATTGAAACTACAGGAACGCCTTTTGCTGGACATAGGGTTTTGTTTAATGAGATTGTTCCTGGTGAGAGTCTGAATGCAACATGGACTCTTAACGCAACCTCAGGAGGTAAGCAAACTATAAGTTGCCAGGTAGAAGAAAATGTTGTACAAAGGAGCCATGAAGTATTTGATATACCGCCTACTCTTCAATTTTCCAGTTCACCTGTCTCTAACTGGCATTTTTCAGATACATTCACTAAAGAATATTCTCTTTTAAATCCGTATGATTTTAAGTTGTCAAATGTTGTTTTGGAACTAAATGCATCAAATGGTCTTGTTGTTGAACCAGATAAAATTCATTTTCCCATATTATACGAAAATGCGACTTTTAATGTGACTTATTCAGCATATTCTCCTCTTTCTTCTAACACAACAATAAGTTTTGCTTTTAACTATAGTGATGGCTCAGGCTATTATAATGAGAGTTTTATATTGTATGATTTGTTTCTTAATACTTCATTTAATTTCCCGTCTGAAGTCTCTTTGTATGATGATTTCAGCCTGGATTTTTGGTTTGATTATCTTGAAAGCTTTGATGCAGAAAACCTTAGTGTTGATTTAGATTATCCTTCTTCATTAACTCTTGTGAATATTAGTGTAAACGCTTCAGTCATCAATTATTCAGATTCGGATCTTTTAGTATCCAACATGTCTGGTTCTGTAAACTGGTCTTTTTTATCTAATGTTACTGGAAATTATTCTTTGAATCTTAATCTAAGTGCGCCCTTATATAGTTATAAAGAATCATATGGATTCAATCTTTCTGTGCTTTCCAACGCTTTTGATGTAAGGGTAAGTTCTCCTTTAGATTTTTTTGAATCAGGAGTTTCTGAAAGATTCAATGTTACACTTGTTCTCAACAGCACAATCTCAAATGAACTTGATAATGTGACTATCAATACTTCATTTACAGAGGGGTTGCGTCTTTTGGATGAAAGAGTAGAAACTGTAAATGTAATGTCATATCCTAATAATTCAGAATTGCTTGCAAAGGATAACTTGTCTATAGAGGGAGATAGTTTTGCTTTTAACTTCAGTAATGGAGATATACTTAGTGTTGAAATGTTTCATGATTCAAATGAGACTGTAAATCTCTGGTGTGGGTCAAAATTAATATATGAAATGAACTTGTCAGGTTTTTCAGTATATAATGGCACTTTCAATTCAAGTTATTTGGTCATAAATTCAACCGAAAATTTCTCTCTTGATTATTTTGCGATAAGGAATAATGTAACAGTAAATTACACAGACTCTACTTTTAAACATGTCCCCCCTGATAGTAATATCATAACTCAATGGACTTTTCTTGTTAACTCTAGTTCTCCTAAAGAGAATATAGAATTTAGAATAAGCTCTTTACAAGGATCCTTGGATACTGGATCGTTGATTATTAATCGTAAGAAAGTGGAGGATAGCTCTTCGGATTCACCAAAAAGTGCAAGCTCTTCTTCACCACCTCCAACTAATTCATTTTACCCACATTTCAAGGAATATTCATATTTATCTTATAATATTAGTTCTTATCTTATTAACCGTTCTTTCTTGTATCAGATAGTTCCTTCAACCAATCATAATTATTCAAAACAAATGGCTTCGTGCCTTTCGGTATCAAGGTTATACAGAGATCTTGAAACTGTCAATCTAACCCTTAATTATGAGTGTGAAAATTCAACTTCTTTTTTTATAGTTTATGATGAACTAAATGGGAACGTATATGTGAATCTTAGTGTAAATACTACAGATCATTGTACTTTCTGCAATTCAGGTAGATTTCTTTATTTTAACCGAACAATCAAACAGGGTGATAATTTTTCAATAACTTATAGCTTACAAAATACAAGTGAGACTTATAAGGCACCCCTCGATTTTGATTTCATTCGACCCCTTGTTTTTGGTTATCCAAATGAAAGCGTGGCCTTAGAAATTGCACGTTTAAATGATCTTCACTTTATACTGTCATATTTTGATAATAATGAAAGTGAAATTACAAATGAGATTGATAATAATTCTGATGTGGATGTGCCTACAGGAAATTCAAATTCGTCTGTTAAGACAAATGGGACCGGTACAATAAAAACAGGACCTCAGAATTCAACCTTGGACAGTGGATTTTTGAATCAGTTCATCATAAATTTTTATGATGAGTTGAGGGGATATATTCTAGGTCTGGTTATGATCATCCTTGTTATTGGAATTGGATTTTTTATGTATCATAAAAATCTTTTTGAGATAGCAAATACTTATGTAGGTAAATCCCTTAAAAAATTAAAAAGGAAGTACTTGAAACTTTTTGGACCAATAATCCAATTTTTTAGTGATTCCTCTTATATCCTGCGTCATTACTGGAATGATTTGGTTTATCCTTTTTTTGTTTATAGCAATAAAAAAGTTGTAAACAAACCTGATTTTATTGGTGTATTTCTCGCAACACACGAAAAAAAACTTAGTCGGGATATCTCCTTGATTATGAAATATCTAATACATGAAAATCTCTCAGATGCTTATAATCTTATTCAGAGTGTAAAAACCCGTATCGCAAAGCTTTCGAAATTTTCAAAATCAGCAAAAAAACTTGAGAAAAAACTGAATTTTGTTCTTCTTCTTTATACTCATGTGAATTATACTATAAGAATAAAGGAGTTATCAAAATCAATAATTAAGGCTTATCTATCTAGGCGTCCTTTTAATTCGCTTAAATCTGAACAGGAGCGTCTTGAGGTTCTTCGTGATTCAGTATATGATCAGCTCAAGAACCATTCAATGTTTGCATATTTTAAGACATTTAAGAACAATGAATCTACGCCTCCCAGTAAATCAATAGATTTTACATCATTGGATGCTGAATTTTATTACTTACTCAATGAATTGAGGTTTTATCTTAATGAGAATGACTTTGATAGTGCAAAAAATACTCTGAATACATTGAAAAAGGTTTATGGGCAGGTTATTGAATCATTCAAATACCGACCGGAAAAAAGAAGGCATAAAATTCTTTTACATATCTACAAGGATCTTGTGAATGAATATAATAAAGCAGCTTAGAATATCTTTAGAGATTCAGCATTTGAAGCTGAATAGAATCTATTTAGCTGAAGTCATTGTAGATTGTTGAGAAAAGTTCGGGATTCTCAAGTATGATTATTGCCCAGGATGTTGCAAGTTGAGGGCCTACGTGAATCTTCAGATAACTTGTGTCCTGCCAATAACCTGAGTCTGTCTGTTCTGTTAGGAGGTACTCCTGGTACTTTTGAGTACAATTCGTGTTTTCAATGCTAAGGTTGAAAATAGAACAGACTTTGTCTACCCCCTGCATGGCGTAATAGTTTCCTAAGTGTTTGTTCCTGTCCCGGGTCTGGTTTATATACCAGTTGCCAATGATATAATCAATGCCTTTTTTTACAATCTCTGAGTTCTTATTATACCCCGCGTGAGCAGTCTGGATAAGTCCTGACGCAGTCATAGCAATGTTATCTATAGGGGTCTTTTCTCTGCCTCTGTAGGTGAATGCTCCACTATCCATCTGGCTATCTTTAATCCAGGAATAAAGATCTTGTGAAATCTTATCTGGCGCAGTAATATTTAGATTTCTTTTTGCGGCAGCAATTGCAAAACTCGGCCATTGCGATACAGACATATCCCCATTTGCATTGTTTGGTGTATAGTACCATGCACCATATCCTCCTCTTGATGCGATGTTCTCGTTTTGCGCCCAACTTAACCAATCAACGATGTCTTGAGCAATTTCTTTGTTTGTCCGGTTGTAGACGAAAGGTTGCATCACACTGTTTCTCTTATCTGGATCACTCAATGAAAGGGCAAGAAGACTTATTGATACTTCATAATTAGTATGTTGCCTGAAATTACTGCATTTAAGGCCTATTGAATTGTTGTTATTGTCAGGTTCTCCACTGTATTGTTCGCCGATCATCTGGTATCTGCATTTTGATAGAATATGGTTTAAACCGTATTCTATATCCTTTCCATAGGGATGATTTGATCCAGCTTCATACCCTGCAAGCTGCATTGCTGAGATTACCATCCCTGTATATGCAACACTCCATCTTTTTAGGTAGTCATTTATCCAATATCCGTAGCTTGTGTCTCCTTTCTTGTATCTATTGATCTGTTGATGTAGGTACCATAATGCGTCTTCTTTTGCCTTTTTTACTTCATTTTCATGGTTTTTCGGAATAATCTCTACTGGAATAATCTTTCTTTCCTGGTTTATGATAAGAGTCATATTGAAATTAGTGTCATTTACTTTGTGCATTGCTGTAATCGAATGCGGATCTGTTATGTTACCTTGTTTAATTATGTCATCTCCTATCGAAAATGTATAACTCCCTTTCTCCTGATCAGTAAAACATTTGAATATGGTAGTACTGTTTTGTATGGCGCGATGAGAGCTGTCCTCATAATCGTTTAAGCAAGTGATTCCTGCCTGGGCTGATGTAATAAATACTAGTAGGAAGAATAGTTTAGTAATCATTCGTAGTTTCATAAGTCTCCCTCTTTTGGTTTTAATGGGTTATCCTGATGAGTAAGCAGATAATCTGGAAGGGGTTTATCAGTTTCATTGACAAGCTTCTTCCTTTCTTTACATGCTTGTTCAAGGGATCCTGCTTTATTGCAGAGATTATCGTCTTGTTTTGCAGCAATCTCAAAATAGCATGCATCCTTGAGATAGCCTGCTTCATCGCAAATGGTGGGATCTATTTCTTCAATCGCTTTTTCTGCAACTGAATATATGCATTCTTCTTTGTGTTTTGTTTTGTCGCATAAGCTAATATCAGTAGTGAGGGCAGCTACCTCTGTGTAACAAATATCTTTGTATTCATCGCTTTTATTGCAGAATGCTGCATTACCTGTCTCTTCTGCAAGCAAAGCATAGCAATAATTTTTGTATCTCCCACTTTTATCACAAACAGAGGGATCTTTATTCTGAAGAGCTTTATAGAAATAACATTGATTAGGGTTTGGCATATCTTTACAGACATTTTCAATGTCTTTTTTCATGACGACCTCAAAATAGCAGTTTTCCTGATAGGGCCCTGTCTTATCGCAAAGGGTTTCATCCTTCTTTTGTATTGCAAGGTCCATGTAACAAAGTTCCTTTTTTGCTTTAAGTTTTTCACATGTGGAGGTATTACCAGACTGGAGTGCTATGTTCCAGAGACAGTATTCTTCTTTATTAACTGCTTTACTACAAAGACTCTGGTTATTTGATGCAACAGCTAATCGTGTGTAACATTCGCCTGCCCATTTATCGCTTACCTCGCAGAGTTCAGGGTCCTTTTCTTCTAGTGCGTAGCATACGATTTTTTGATCGGTTGGAAGCTTATCACATATATCCTTGGTAAGGCCTGATATGGACAGGTCTTTTACTACAAACCTGAAGAGACAATCCTCTTCCCATGTACCAGCTTTGAGACAAAGGCTGGAATTGCCAATATCACGAGCAAGATACCAGTAGCAAAAGTCTTGCATCTCAAGACCTTTGCATAGATTAGGTTCTTTGTTTCTTATTGCGACACCGAATATACAGTTGTCCTTATAGTAAGTGTCATCAATGCCAGAACACGCATCAATTGTTTTTGATCCGAAACCATATCCCATATAACAGGCTTCAGTATCAGGGCAGAATTTTGATAGTTCCTGTTCTTCTTTATACCCTGTTGCATGAAGCGTACCAAGACAAGAGGCCCTAGTGTCTTCATCTAGGGTGTTGCATAGAGTGGGATCAGAATTCTCTAATATTGCATTCGAAAAGCATATTCTTCGTTGAGGGATTTTTCTTTTGCTTTGGCAGTCTTCCCATCCGGAAGCACTGGAAAGACTTGATTCTTCAGCAGGATTCTCAAGTGAAATCTCTTTTGAAATCTCTTTTGGGAAGAGAAGGGTTATGAGTATTATGGATGCTATTAGGGCTATAAATGTGATCTTGAGGGCTATGCGTTTTTTCCTGATTTTTCTTTTGATTTTAGGTATACTCATTAGGGCCACCCAATATTTTTATAGAGATGTGTTCTGGCGATGGATAAAATTCCACTTATGTTGACTTCCGGACCGCTGCCTTGATCCAATTGCCCATAGTTTATTTCATCGTTGAATCTTTCGAGAATAAGGACCGATTGTTCAGCAATCTGCTTGTTCTTCCTCTGGAACATGTGGTGTACCCCATACATGCCTTGTTCTCCATCGTCTTCATGCTTGAATTTTTTATATGATCTATTTTTCAGGTTTTCGTAGTCATCAAACTGGGCATTGACAAATTCACTGAATTCCTTTGTAAGTTCTAGAACCGGCCCTTGTGATTCCATGGAATGAATTTGGGTATTGGCATCCAGTAGTCGTATCTGTATCTGTCTTTCTTTTATTATGTTTTCATTCTTTTGGAAAAGGTCAGGAATCTCTTCTATACTCCTTGGGTTGGGATTTTGTAGGAATATATCTATATACCCATACTCATAGGTCTCGTATAGTGAAACAATGGAGACTAGAATTTTTTGATATTCTACAAATAGTTCTTCAGGTGTATTTTCTTCTTCAATTCCTGAGAAAGAAATTTGGGAGATCCTTTGTGACTTATCTTCTCTTGGTTCTGCAGTGCAACCTAGGATTGTTATAAGAACTAATGCTAATATAACCTTATACATGAGGGGTAAAAACGGTTTTTAGCTTAAAAACTTTATGTAAGGTTCCTATATGTTAAAAGGTTTCAAGAAAGCTTATTATTTTGCTGTATTTTTGGAGAAATTCATGTCCTCTTTGTGTAAGGAAGTATATTCGTGCCCTCTTGGTAGTTGATTCCGATATTAGTTCTCTTTTTATGAGATCTTTAAGATATGATTCAAGCATTGGATGAGACAGATTTGCGCGCTGCATTATCTGGGTACGTTTTTTTTTCCCTTCCTGTATTGCTTTTAGGATATCATGTATTAGTTCAAGATTATTTCTTTTTGCCATAGTGTATCAGTATCAAAAGGAAAACTATTGTAAGATAGGCTCCAGCAAGGATGATATGTGATATCAAAGAGCCTGTTGGTGAGGCCAGTATAAACCCTATTTTATCTCCGGTAAGGAGAAGTATGAAACCTGAGTATCCTTTCTTTGTTCTGTGGATTACCGCTGTTGTAAGAAGAATTGTGATTGCGTAGATTGCGAATAATTCAAGCCTTCCAGTTGAGATTATCAGAATTCCTAATGTGAGAAGCATGAAGTAGAATATCTTGTCCTTTCGTTTTAATGTAAGATAGAGGAGCGTATTGAGTCCAAGTAATTGGAAGCAAATAAATCCGTATAGACTATAGGTAAGAAGCATTATCTTTTGATTCCCTGTTGCAGCGTTTAGTAGACTTATGTGCGTGGTTAGCTGGATAAAGTAGGAGAAACCAAAAAAAAAGAAGGCATAAGAAAGTAGTTTCATGCGTTTCACATTACTGAGAGAATAGATCTTCCAAGTGTAATAGCTGAAAATGAAGGATCCTGCGATAAAAAATAGTTCTAAAAGCATTCCGATAGGAAAAAACCATATTGGTAGGAAAAAGAAAGGTTCCATATTGTAGAAGAAGCATCAATAACTTTTAAAAGTTACTACCAGAATATTGCCGCAGGAATACAACTTATGCTTGTTGCGTTAGGCATTGTAAGGCAGAGGTATTGGATGTATTCCTCAGGCTGCTTATTTTCTTCTCCTTCTATGTTTTGTTCATTGAAGTTACGCATTATATCTATTGTGCTTATTGTCTCTTTGGAGCCATTTTTTATAATCGTGAAATTATTCTCGCTATAATATTCGATCATTATCTTTTGTTCTGGGTCAAATTGACAGGATAATCCCTCGAAGCATTCGGGCCCATCTTTTTCTGCTGAGTATGGCTGTTCTTTGCAGGTAGGGCATTCAGGTTTGCTGAGAATAAGCCAGGTGCAAAGCAAACAAAGCAAAATTACTGTAATTTCAAGCCCTACGATAAGTGTGTTCTGAGGCTTTTGACGTGTCATGAATGAGTGTTCTCTGGAAGTATTTAAATAGTTTTTGTAAAATCTAAATCTTATGATTAGATTCAGGGTGAGTTGGAAATGGATCCCTCTTGCTTTTCTGATACTTTTTTTACTGATGTTTTTAGTATTTGAAATGACAGGAATCTTTACAATTAATACGGCAGAGAAGTGGATAAAAGAAGCAGGGCCTCTGGCAGGGTTTGTTATTGTGCTTTTGCTGGTGAGTGATCTTGTGACACCTGTTCCTTCTTCAATACTTATGACTTTTTCAGGTTCACTTTATGGAATATGGGGGGGTACTTTTTTTAGTACAGTGGGTTCTGTTGGTGCTTCAGTAATTGGCTTTTTGTTAGGAAGGTTTGGAAAAGAAGGAGTAAGTAAAATTATAACAAGGGATGATCTTCGTTCAATGGATGGTTGGTTCTATCGGTGGGGAGAAGGGATACTTATATTATCAAGAATGATTCCCATGGTTACTGAAACAATGTCTTGTTTTGCGGGAATAACAGACATTTCCTTTCGCCGTTTCTTATTATTGATTCTTGTGGGGACAGTTCCCATGACTTTTTTTTATGCATATGTTGGGCATATGTCAGAATCAGTCAGCCAGTGGGCTTTGCCCTTGATACTTGGTATAGTGGTTCCAGGTATAGCTTGGATTATGATGCATTCTTTTTTAACTCGATGAGTTTGTATGGCATGAATTCTGGTAGAGGTATTTGGGTTATGGAATCGAAATCCTTACACCACTCTTTTAGATTGTCAATAGTGAATACTTCACCGGTCTCATGAGTAAGAGCCATGTTGAGTGAAAAAAGGGCTGCAAATTGGGGTGTTTTTTCGTCAGGGTTAAGCATGATATCAAGAATATAGCATCTCCCTTTTTTCAGAGAGTCATAAGCTTTCTTGATTATTTTTCTACAGGTCTCAGGTGTCTCCTGATGAAGCATGCCAAATAGGAATATGCAATCAAAACCAGTTGGAAATGGGTCTTTTTTATAATCACCTGGTGTGAATTCTATATTCTGATCTAGTTGATGGATGATCTTTCTACCTTCTTTTATAACTGGTTCCAGATCAAAAACAAGGCATTTCATGTCTTTTTTTTGCCTGGCAAGATATGAGTAGGTTCCTGCACAACCCCCTACATCCAGAATGCTTGTTGTGTCATCAAAAGAGATGAATTGGAGAATTATGGGTGCTAGTGAGAGTGCTTTGGTGTGCATGGAATGTACAAAGGTTTGTGTTCTTCTAGTGTTTGATCCAAGATGTGTCTGTTCTATTGGTTGGCCTGTTTGAAGGAGATCAGATAGTTTTCCCCAGGTTTCATAGTTCATTATGTTATAATAGATTGAGTCTGTGAGAGGTACAGGACTTTTTGACTGGAGACAGCAGGAAGCTTTTTTGCTCACAGAAAAAATATCTTTCTCTTTTTCCAGTAAGCCCAGAGCAGCACATGCATTCAGGAAGATTTTCCCAGTTCTCAGTTCCATTCCACAACGTTCGCAGATATCTTGTGCTGTGTCATTTTGTATATTATCAAATAGGTTAAATTTTATTGCTGTGAAGAGAATGGCTGATTTCCAGTAGGCGTTAGATAAATCCATTATTTCTTGAATTTCATTCATTTTATATCATCCGGTTCAGCATTGGAAATAGGTGTGTCGCCTTGAATTCTTCTGGAGCATAGTCTTCTATCGAATTATCTGAACTTATAAAAACAGCATATTGGCTGCTCTTCTTTGCAGGGAGACCATGGGACCCCTTTATCAGATGAGGTGCTATTGGTATCTTTTTGTTTTCGCAAAACATCTCACAAGGGTCATAACCTGGTTTATTATGGATATCAATATCATGTGCAAAGAAAGGTTTCTTATTATCATCTTTCCAGAAATAATAACTGAACCAGGCATCAGGCTCTGCACATAAAAGAAAGTCTGCGTGACAGGGGAGTTCATACCTTTTTTGTTCTTTCTTATCAAGAATCTTTGCAATACCGGGAATATCTAGGTTAATCTCCTTATTCGTATAGACGTAGGCTACCTGATGGTCAACTAGAGCAAAAGCATCACTGAGCTCGTAATCAATATATTCTTTTCCCTGGATAGTCATTATTTTTAAATATCCTTTTTCTCTGAGAATCCGGTTTATTGGAATCGCTCTATTTACTGGTATAAGGCCATATTCTGATACTATGATTAGTCTGTGGTTTAATGCGCGGAATTCTCCAATTAACTTGTCTACCTGCTCTAATTCTGCAATTACCTTCTCACTATGAGGGTGTTCTTTTTGGGACACATAATCGAGATGTGGAATATAGACAAGTGTGAGGTCAGGATCATACCATTTTATGACTTTTTTTGCTGCATCTGTAATCCATCTGCTCCCGTTGAATCCAGCCTTTGGCCCCCAGTAATCCGAGATTTTGAATTCTCCAATACTGTTGATCAGATCTTCATAGAGGTTTCTTGGTTTGCTATAGCACCATTCGATCATACCGTTATCAGTATGGAATGGAGCAGGTGTAAGTATAATATCTGAATTAATGAATTTTGAGTTCTGCCAGAAGAGGACTGCTGTTTTTGCGTTTGGATTCTTTTCTTTGAGCCAATCCCATAGACAAGGTCCTTTTACAAGGTCTGCTTCCTGGCGCCAGAATTCAGGTTCTTTTGTTTGTTTGTTGAAATAACCGTTACCCATTATCCCATGATCTGCAGGAGGTTTGCCTGTTACGAGAGTTGCCTGTACTGAACAGGTCATTGCGGGAAAACCGGGGTCCATCTCCCTGTAGGTTCCTTTCGCTTGCAATTCTTTTATGTTTTTTGCATTTGCTTTTTCCAATAGGTATGGTGAGAGACCTGCAATATTTAGTATAATTGTCTTCATGTATATCACGTCATATATAGGTATTTACGTAAGATCAATACAGGAAATATGAGTGCTGCGACCATGATTCCTTTGTAAAAATGGCCGAAGGCTGCAACAATTGCTCCGTCAATTATGGGGATGATCGTAAGAGCTGTTATGACCATCTTTTTTATGGATTTGTCCAAGTGCTCGTAGCGCGCGAGTTTGGTAATAAATGCTATGTAGAATGCGTAGATTAATGCAATATATAAGTAAGAGGTGCCAAGTCCCATCATCCAATTAAATCCTCTGCATCCGCCCATACCAATGGATGCTGTCAGGTCAGTTGATTTCAGTAGGGTATTGTAGGCAATAATGCAGATGACAAGTCCGAGTGCAAAAAGGAAAGGCAGTATTCCGGCAAATGCTGCGCTTATTGTTGTGCTTATAAGTAGTGCTATCGAAAGAAAGAGTGCTGTTCTTGGTTTGATAAGGCCTTTTGGTATGGGACGGTCTGGATTATTCTTCTTATCAATATGCCTGTCACAATAATCATTGAGGGAGGTTCCGCCGGCATATGCAAATACGCTTGCAAGGGCGATACTGATAAATATCTTTTCCTGAGAAATAATCATTGCTGCCAACACATTTGAAAGTGATGTAAAAAGATTTGGGAGGCGAACCAATTGTGCGAATCTCATATGTACTTCCTCAGATGTATAAGTGATTTCTTTCCTGCTTCAACAGGGTTGTCCTGATATGGATAGAGTTCTACACTGATAAATCCCTTATATCCTATATCTCTTATTGCATTGAATATTGGTTGAAATTTTATATCTCCTTCACCGCAAATCTTGTGATCGTGAATTCTATCTTTTATGTCTTCGATGTGCATATGACCAATGTAATCTTTCAAATCTTTGATTACAGTTGCCGGATCATCACCTACGCATACGAAATGACCTATATCGCAATTAAGACCAACTATTGGATCATCTATTGCTCTCAGGAAATCCTTGAATTGTTGTACATTCTCTATAAATAAATCAGGTTCAGGCTCTACGAGAATCTTTATGTTATATTCTTTTGCAGTAGGGATGACTTTTTTGAGGCCGTCAATAAAGAGGTCAAGATTTTCTTTTGTGCGTTCTCCGTGACCTCCTGGTTGGATAGAGATGTTTGGACATCCCAGCAGATGTGCTATCTTTATGCAGTCTATAGTATGGTTTATTCTGATATTCCTATTATCATCAAGCCAAGAGGGATGATGCATATCTTGCACTGCAAAGAGCGTGAAGGTATTCAGGTTTGAGACAGAAAGACCTTCTTTTTCAATATGGTTTTTTAGTTCGATTAGTTTTTCTTTTGTAAAATCAGGAGGATATAGGTGTGGTCTGTCAGCAAGCAGTTCAACACCTTCAAAACCGTTTTGTGCAATTAGGCTCACTGCTTTGAATACATCGTATTTCTTGAATGCGTTTGTGCTGTAACTGAATCTCATTCTTCCACCTTGAATTTGTTGGATTGGGAATAGAAGTTATAGGCATTGCTGAAAGTCACTTTTTTGATATCTTCAGGGGAAATACCGTACTTTGGCAGCTCTTGTGCGGCTTCACTGACCATAAGCGGAAAGGATCTTCCCCAATCAGCAGAACTGTTGAGCATTATCTTTTCAGGGCCATGTTCTTTGATTATCCTTGCTGCCCTTTCAATTGAGACTTTTGTCGGATAAAGGGTTATGCCTATGTATGCTGCGTATTTTTTTGATATGTGCATTGTCTCTTCTGTATTGTGATCCATTATGTATCTGTTCATATCTACATTCTCTTCTTTTAGAATAGAAAACAGTTTCTCTACACCTACTCTTTTGTTGGTGTGAGGTGTATGGATGATACATAAAGTTTTATGCTTTTCGCAAAGTCTGATTTGTATTCTGCAAATATCAATTTCTTCAGGAGTGATAAGATCTAATCCTATTTCTCCTACTCCAAGGCAATTCTCATGTTCCATATAAGGTTCCATGTTCTCTATTACTTTGCTGGCAATTTTGTTTCTTGCTTCTTTTGCATTAACACAGACCAGTGCATAGTGCTTAAGGCCGTATTTTTCTGCTCGTTTGTTTTCAAAATTTAGCATGTGGTTGAAATAGTCAAGGAAACTTTCAGGATATTGCCGATCTTGGCCAGACCAGAATGCAGGTTCGATGATTGCTTTGTATCCTGCTTTGTACATTGCTTCGTAATCATCTGTTGTCCTTACAGACATGTGTATGTGTGGATCGATAATCATTCTTTTCCCTCCATATATGCTACTAGTTCATTCCATTCGGTTGTCAGATCACTGCTTTGTTGATCGATTGGTTTTTTGAAGAAAAGTTTCAGGTGTCTTAGCAAACCAGATTCCTGGTTTCGTATTGCATGCTCGACGAGCCGTGCAAGGTCAAGCACAAGGGGTGCAGCAAGAAGTGAGTCACAGCCATGCCAGGTAAATTGCATGCTCATCTTTGCACCCATGAATCCTTCAAAATGAATGTAGTCCCAGGCGATCTTCCAGTCATCAATGGAGGGAACATAGTCTATTCCAACGTGGGTGTGCGGGGTGTATCCAAGAATGCCTGGAAGAACGCTGTCTTTTGTCACTGTTTTTGATGCTTTGTTTTCTGGGACTGCAAGTGATGCTCCGTCTTTGTTGCCGAGAATGTTGTATCCCTGCCAGGAGAGTACTTTTAGGGCCCTGTGTTTAAATAGGGGTGCAAGTGCGCATTTGACAAGGGTTTCGCCTGTTTTCCCGTCATTTCCTGCAAACGCGAGTCTGTTGTTTTTTGCCAGCTGTTGGATTGCTGGAGAAAGAAACCCCTGGGAGGGGGTAAAGTTTATGAGATGACATCCTGTCTTGATCCCTGCGTAGGCGTAGAGGGTAGATACGGGCAGGCTGTCTTCTTTGATTGCTTGTTCGAGCGCATCTGGTTCATAGAAGGATTGGTTTTTTTCGGGTATGGGCTCAGTCGATGCGAGGTTTACCATGATAACCATATCAAGGTCCTTTTTGAAAGCGTTTATATCCTCGATTAATTGATCAAATTGAAAGCTTGAGGTTATCCCGTCGGTTATTGACGCGGGTTTTATGTCTTTGACACTTTTGTAAAGTGATACATCATTTGTTATTTCAAGAAATCGCGCCACCGGATCACTCTTATGAATATCACAGCCACCAACAGTGATGTCGCTTAGCGGGAGCATCCCTTTGAACTGTTCTGTGATAAGGCCTGTCTCTTTAATCCCTCCTGCTGCATGCGCAGTAAGAATTGTTGATCCGACAGACCCATGCGCCCCTATAATCCATAATCCTGTTTTCATGGGATTATGTTCAAGAGAACTGATTTTTAAGAGTTATGTAAGTATCCTTTATTATGGAATTACTCTTATCTTTGAGGATTTCTGGTTCTCATGCAAATCAATCAGCTTGTAGTCTTTTAGCCCCTGTTGTTTTGCCCAGGCTTCAGCGGCTTCTTTTGTCTTGAAGCTTTTTGGTCGTGTCTTCCTGTAGCGTGAAAGCTTGGTGTGGCGTGATCCGCCTCTCTTGAAATCCCTTTGTTTTACGTGATTGCTCATTTTACACCTTCTTGTATTCGCCGGTTATGTCGATAAGATCAACGTGGCCCAAAAACATGGTCCTGCAGCAATACCTTTCCAATCCAATGGAATCAAGGACTTTCTTTTTGTTCTCTCCGCTTTCAACCCTTTCCTTATACTCTTCCCATAGGTGGGCGATGGGTTTTCCGCAACTGAAGCATCTTATAGGTATGATCATTGGGCTCACCTGTAACTTTTCTGTCTTTTTGCCCTGGCATTGCCACGGGTGTTTGGTTTTCGGCTTTCTCTTCTCCTTACGTCTGCGACAAGCAGTTTCCTGTCATAGTCAAGAAGGATCTCTTCGTTTGATTCGTCAAATTCGACAAGGGCACGGGAGAGTGCGAGACGTGAGGCATCTGCCTGGCTCATGACGCCGCCACCGTTGGTACGGATGGATACATCAATCTTTTTTGCGTTCTCTCCTATGAGGATGATGGGTTCCATTATCTTCATCTGTGCGTATTTTGGTGTGTAATTTTCAAGAGGTATGCCATTTATGCTTACTGAGCCCTTGCCTTTCTTGAGGCTTGCTCGTGCGATGGCTCTTTTCCTTTTTCCTGAGGTCGTAATCATATTTTTCCACCCAGTTGCCTGCATATTTCCTGTATTGTGACGTATTTCAAGTTTGGAATCTTTGAAACATTTGCTTCTTTTATTGTTGTGGCCTTGCCTTCGAACTGGCTAGGTGTGCCAACATAGCACTTGATCCGTGCGAATGCATCAGGTCCCCGTCCGCGTTTAGGTATCATGCCGCGGAGCAGGCGTTTCACGAAAAGGTCGGATCGCCTTGGGATGAAAGGTCCCTTGAATGTTCCACGATCCCTCTTTTGCTTGTAGTCTGCATAGACTTTTTCCTTGGTGCCGGTAATGATGGCCTTATCAGTATTAACAATTATCACGTCTTCACCGAGAAGAGCTTTCTTTGCAGCTACTGTCCCGAGACGTCCTATGATTAAGTCTTTTGCGTCAATGATCATTTTAACCAATAATCCTCAAGTTTTTTCCTTTAGGGTTTTTTGCAAGGAGTTCGTTGATCGTGAGCACTTTGCCGTCTGCCTTCTCAATCTCCTGACGTGCGCTGTCTGACACTGCAAAGGCTGCGATGGTTAGCTTGTGGCTGATTGTGCCGGTTCCAAGAACCTTACCTGGAACAACTATCATCTCACCTTCCTTGGTGTTGCGATTGATGCGGGCAATGTTTACGGCTCGCTTGTTGCGTGCTGGCTTCTCTAGGTCTTCTGCTACGCGTTTCCAGATGTTTACTTTTTCATCTATGGAAGTAGCTTTAAGCTTGCGAATGAGTTCGCACAAATGTGGGTTTATTGGTCCGCGTTTCATTTTACCACTGGTCTAATATATTTGATACTCGTGCTTGTTGTTGTTCTTGTTGGTATTTTGCCACCTTGAACTGGTAGACTGCTTGCTGCACCTGGGTGCATACTGTGTCTACCTTGTCTATAAACTCAAGTTGCAGGTTCGGGATGTCAGTCTCGGATGCCTCGATTATTAGGGTACCATAACCGAGCAGGTTCTGGGGCAGGGAGCTCTTGTCAAAGATTACCCTTGTTATGTTTGCAAAGGGTATGGTCCTGCTTTTTGTCATCAGCCTGTCGGGGTAGACTGTTAGTTCCTTGCTGTATTTCAGGTTTACAAGCCCGAAAGTCAGCAAGATTATCAATGCACCTGTAAGGGTGAGTTTTACTTCATCGATATCGAAACTGATACCGATGATGTCCAGGCTTTCGCCGACCAGTTCAGGGATGTTGATGCCAATGATGTGCATCAAACCTAAGTGCAATGCAAGCACTGCGACTATCGCTCCGACAATCCCAAGGGTTGTCAGGAGGTTTATCCTTTTGAGGTCGGGTTTGATTACCCAGGTCATCGTGATGCGAGGGACGAGGTTTGAACTCGCGCAGGCACTAAGCCACTAGGCCCTCAACCTAGCCCGTTTGACCACTCCGGCACCCTCGCTTAAATTTGGTCGCTAAAGGCTTTGATACGTTCACCGAGGATGTCAAATGCTTTTTGAACGATATCCCTGCAACCAAGCTGGCCGAATGATTCCATGTAAAACACAAATGAGGATCGGTCGTATTCGACTGTGAGTATATTCTCATCTATACCGTCAACAGCATCAATCAGCTGGGGTGTGTTTATCTTGTTCTTATCTATCTTGCCGTTCTTGTCAAGGATAGATTTCGGGAATCTTTCATCCTGGATCTTGCCGGTGGTATGGACGGTTATCTTTGGCTTGTATGAATACCATACATGAGCAGGGGTCCATTTTGCATGGACTCGTCCTTTTCCAAGGATTGCAGTCCCTATGACTTCAATCTCCTGGCCTTTTGCGAGTTTTGTTATGGGCATGTTTGGATATACAGGCACTACTGCGGGATCTTTTGATTCGAACTGGCTTGCAGTCACAAAACCAGGCTTGTTGCCTTTAAGGACAAGCTGGACTGAGCATCTTGCGCAGCCTTCTCCGTTGCACTTGCAGTCTTCCTGTAATTCATATGTCTTAAGATCTGTAGTCAGTGGAAGGAGGCCAACTCTGTGAGCGATAACCTCATCGTAGAGTATGGAGCTATTCTTTGATATCTCTGCAATTTCTATTGCCATGGTCGGGACATCGTCTATTATTGTCCTTCTCAGGGCATTTGCAAATGCAGGGCTTATGCTTGAGATTGAGAATGACAGTTTTCTTGCCTTCTTATCTTCATCTAGGATTGTGATGCTCATCATACTCGCCTCCCACGTCTTCCTCCTTTCTTCTTGCAACCATCATGAGGTACTGTTGTGACGTCCTCGATGGTTCCAATCTTGAGACCTGTACGGGAGAGCGCCCTGATAGCTGCCTGGGCACCTGGACCTGGATTGTTTGGTCCGTTATGCCCGCCCGGTGCTCTTATCTTGACGTGGATTCCTGTAATCCCTTTTTCCAGGGTGCCTTCTGCTGCCCTTTTTGCCGCCATCATGGCTGCTGTAGGGCTGGATTCCATACGGTCTGCTTTAACAACCATGCCACCGCTTGCTTTTGCAATGGTCTCTGTTCCTGTCATGTCAGTCACATGGATGATAGTATTGTTATATGATGCGTAGATGTGCGCTATTCCCCAACGTAGTTCTTTGCGTGCCATTTTTATTCTTCTTTGATCTCAACTGTTCGTTCAGGATGATCCTCACTCTTGAGTGTGGATACTGGTGAAAATCCTACTTCTTCATCAACCCTTACAAGATACGAGGGTACGCGCATGCTCTTATTATTCACTGTGACGTGCCCGTGGGTTATGAACTGGCGTGCCTGCCTGAATGTGCGTGCCAGGCCTTTCCTTACTACCTGGGTCTGGAGGCGGCGCTCGAAAATATCTTTTTCAGTAAGAGACAAAATGTCGTTGATTGTGCCGTTCTCAGGAAGGATGCCCATCTTGTGGAGACCTAATACTAGTTGTTCGCTCTCTTTTATGGACTCCTGGTCTGATTCCCGAACAAGATTCTTTGCAAGGGATGCGTAATGCCTGAGTTTTGCCTGTGCTTTCCAGATCTCTTTTTTGTTCTTGAGACCGTATTCTTTTATGAAGACCCCTTCTGTCTCCAGGCGTTGTTTTTGCCATGGATGGGAGGGTTTGATGAATTTTTTCCTGTGTTTTCTTGGATCGCCCATTTTCTAGCACCTATTTCTTACGTTTAACTCCGATGGTCTTGCTGCGCTTGTTCCTGAAATTGGACTTGGTACGCTGGCCACGGGTGGTGAGGCCTGCTGCTGCGCGTAAACCGCGGTAGCTCTTGATCTTTTGAAGGAACTTCAGATCGGAAGACTGGATATACTTTACATCGGTTGAAAGAAGATGCCTGTCTTCGCCGGTCTCGGGATCGCATCGCCTGTTGTAGAGCATCTCCGGGATGTGTCCGACCGGGCTCTTGATGATGTTGTTGAGCTGCTCAACCTCTGCATCTGAAAGGTCTCCTGTGTAGCGATCCTTGCTGATGCCTGCTGCCTTCAGGACAGCGTTTGAAAACATGAAGCTGATTCCTTTTATAAAGGTTAGAGCAGTATAGATATCTTTTTCACCTTTCAAATCGGTGTTCATGATCCGTACCAATTGCTTTCGTTTTTTTTCTGCCATTTTTAACTACCCTGAGAAATGAAGACCCTGGCGGCGCTCCATGGTGAAACTCGGGTTTATGTTTGGAGAAATTGGGTTCCTTTAAAAATATTGTGGTTTACAAGAGTTTTTCGAATAATATTAGTCTAGGCCTCTAGCCTATAGAAAGTGAAGAGAT